>JASJDB010000161.1 GCA_030065315.1 Xenococcaceae cyanobacterium MO_167.B52
TCTGTCCTGAATCTCAAATTTTTGCCGTAGAAAAAACCGCTATTGGCTATTCTTTAATTAAACAAAATTGCCAACGGTTTCAAGTTAAAAATATTCAAGTATTAAATGGTAAAGCCCCAGAAATACTAGCAGACTTACCCAATCCCGATCGCATTTTTATTGGTGGAAGTGGTGGTAATTTAGAATCTATCTTAGAACTGTGTTCTGAAAAACTTCTACCCCAAGGATTGTTAGTAATAGCTTTAGCAACTATGGAACATTGTTATGAAACTCTCAACTGGATTAAAACCCAGAATTGGCACTATAACCTATTGCAACTTCAAATATCCCGCTCTACTTCTATCGCTAATTTAACTCGCCTCTCTCCCCTAAATCCTGTTACTTTGATTAAAACCTATCCAAGATAAGTTCGGAATTCGGAATTCGGAGTTCGGAATTCAGAGTTCGGAGTTGTTAGCAAGAAAATGGTAAATTCAGATATCTATAAATTAAGCAATTGATTTTATTCTGAAATATCGATGTCTAGAGCCAATTGATAAATCTCCCTACGAGATAAAGAAGTTAATTTTGCTAAATGACGACTAGCTTGAGACCGCGTCATTCCTTGTTCTAATAACTGTGCCAATTCTTGTTTAATTTCTGTTTCTGAAGTAATCAAAGATTCTGTAGTTGCACCAGCTAAAACTAAAGTGTATTCGCCTTTTGGCTGACGATTTCCTTGATATAATGCGATCGCATCTTCTAAATTACCCCGCCAAAATTCTTCATGGATTTTAGTTAATTCTCTCCCTAAAACTATTCCCCGCTCTTGCCCCATAACTACACTTAAATCCTGTAAGGTACTTAAGAGACGGTGGGGAGCTTCGTAAAAAATTATCGTTCTCGTCTCATGCTTCAAACTTTCCAGTCTTTCCTGTCGTAAACTTTGTTTAGTAGGAAGAAAGCCCTCAAAAACAAAGCGATCGCTAATCATTCCTGAAGCAGTTAAAGCAGTCAAACTGGCACTAACTCCAGGAATCGTAATTACCTCAACTTTAGCTGCGATCGCAGCAACTACCAGTTCTTGACCAGGATCAGATATACTAGGCATTCCCGCATCACTTACTAAAGCTAGATTCATTCCTTCTTCCAGTTTCTGAACTAATTCTATGGTACGAGACTGTTTGTTATGCTCGTGATAGCTAATTTGAGGCGTAGTAATCTCAAAATACTGTAATAATCTTCCTGTGTGGCGAGTATCCTCTGCTGCAATAAGATCCACTTGCTGAAGAATTCGTACTCCTCGGGGAGTCATATCTTCCAAATTACCAATAGGAGTTCCCACCAGATATAATTTACCCAAAGTGCCAGTTTTTGCCATCTCCATCTCATCATAAGCAGTGTCTATATTTTAATTTCTAAGTTAAAACAGGAATATCTATTATTTATTTACTTGCATAGTTTTTGGCTCTATAGATAGATAGTCATGAATCCCATGAATTTGAACAGTCAGCTAATCAGCAAATTAGCTTCTCTTCACGATACTCAATTTACAGGAATAATTACTGTAACCACTAAAAATACTGAATCCTGGAATATATATTTGTATTTAGGCAAACTACTGTGGACAGAAAGTACTATTCACAGAAACCGCTTCTGGCAAAGAAATCTCTCTAAACTCTGTCCTCAATTAGCCAGCAAAAAATATCAATTCAAAACTATTAACACCTCTTGTATTTCTGACTATTATTTAATCAATGTTTTACTAGGAGAAAAACTAGTCACTAGAGAAAAAATTTTAGAACTAATTGATTGTTGTATCAAAGATAATTTTTTTGAGATATTACAATATGAGTTTAAACATAGCATTAATTTTGCAGTTCAATGCCATAGTCCTTTATTCCTATTAAAGTCAGGTTTTAATTTATCATTGCAACCACTAAAAACCTTAGATTTAGTAGCTAAAGCGGAACAAAATTGGCTAAATTGGCTAAATAAAGGATTAGGTTCTTGTTCTCCTAATTTGGCTCCCCTAATCAAAAATCATCAAGACCTAGAAAAACAATTATCTCCAATTATATTTAAAAATATGACAAGATTACTTAATGGTAAAAATACCTTGAGAGACTTAGCGGTTAAAATGGATAAAGATGTATTAGAAGTTACTCTAGGTCTAATTCCTTATTTTTTTAAAGGCTACTTAAGATTATTGGAAATTCCTGATACAACGCAATTTATGGTAGAATTCTGAATATTTCTCTATCAAAGTATTTGTTACTTAAAACAAATAAATCAAAATAAGTAAAATTATCTAGTAAAAATTAGATTAAGTATTTTTAACTAAGCAATAATAACCGATATAACTAAGAAAAAACCTTTAAGTATTTCCGATCTAAAATATCTAACTTCATCTTTGATTTACAATGGTTTAAAAACTCTATGCCATAATAGGACAAGCTAAGATTTAAAGCGTGATTTATTTCATAGATCAACTTATTTATCGCAGCAATTAATATTTACTTGTCTATATTAAAAGCCCAGTTAAATTATGGTGAATAAATTTAATAGTCGATTAGCCAATCAGTTAGTATTTATCAAACAAAAGCAATTTACAGGCAAAGTCAAAATAACATCTGCCACAGGAGTTGAGTGGTTAATTTATCTTTGTTTAGGGAGATTAGTCTGGACTGATGGAGGAATTCATCCCAATCGTTCTTGGAAAAGATTAGTTGATAAATATTGTCCTCAAGTAGATTGGAACAATTTTCAATTTAGAAAAGACAAAAATTTTGAATGTGGAGACTATTACCTTTTAACTGTTTTATTACAAAGAAAACTACTGCAACGAGAACAAGCAACAGAAGTTATCAAAAGTAGAGCTGTTGAAGTTTTCTTTGATCTCTTACAACAGGAAAGCAAAAATCCTTTGAAGATTACGCCGGAAACTGCATCAACCTCGTCCTTTCTCACATCTGGCTTACAGATGTCTATTTCTCTAGTCGATATCGAAGAAGTACTGTTAGAAACAGAACAATCCTGGTTAATTTGGCAAGAAAAAGGACTAGGAAAATGGTCACCTCACCTAGCACCGATGATGAAACAGCAGGATAAACTACGAGAAGAGGTTTCTGGTATCGTCTTTCAAAATTTCCTTAAACTTTTGGATGGAAAAAGAACCCTCCTGGATTTATCCGCACGGATGAATAAGGATGTAAGAAGACTCACTTCATCTCTAGTTCCCTATCTCAATCAAGGATTACTACAATTGTTGTCTATTGGGGATATTGCTCCACCCAATCTGAAAATTGAAGAGGTTGCTACTACTGATGCTAAACCCAAAATTTCCAGTAAAAAACCCTTAATTGCTTGTATTGATGACAGTCCCCAAATTTGCAATATTATGGAGCAAATTGTTACCAAAGCTGGGTATAGGTTTGTGGGTATTCAACAAGCTCTCCAAGCTGTTCCTAGTCTGATTGCTGCCAATCCTGATTTAATTTTTCTTGATATTGGGATGCCCATTGTTAACGGTTACGAAATTTGTTCCCAGATTAGAAGGGTATCCAAGCTTAAACATATTCCCGTAGTTATTCTGACGGGAAATGACGGAATTGTTGATCGCGTTAGAGCCAAGGTGGTAGGAGCTAATGACTTTGTTGCCAAGCCCGTGGAGATCGAGAAAATCCATGAAGCGATTGCAGAAAATATGCCTTCTAAAGAAGAACCCACTCCCACTACCACTAAAATGACTCCCAATCCCATTTAGTTCAAGTTCTAGTATATATTTCATCCCATAAAACTTTTACAGTTTTTACTGTTAGTTTCAAAAAGTTTTTGGGAACTCTTTAAATAGTTCAAATACGGATTTCGCCTTAGAGCAATTAGGTTATGAGTAAAGTATTAGTTGTTGATGACAGTTTAACAGACAGACGGATTATGACTACTTATCTGACAGAAGCTGGTCTAACTGTCTTAGACGTAGAAAGTGCCGAAGAAGCGATGGAAAAAATAGCTGACTATCAACCTCAACTGATAGTTTTAGATGTGGTGATGGGCGGAAAAAGCGGTTTTGAAATGTGTCGCAATCTTAAAGCAGATCAAAATACCAAACCAATTCCAGTCATTTTATGTTCTTCCAAATCCACGGAAGCAGACAAAATGTGGGGAGATGTAGTGGGAGCAGATGCTTATCTTACCAAGCCAGTTAATCGAGATGAATTACTAGGAAAAGTAGAGCAACTGATTAAATAAAAAAATCACAATGGTTATGTTAAGCACTTCTTCTTCTAATTCTTTATCTTTTAGCATTAATTCTAAAACCGATCAAGAATCCGCAACCCAACAAGTTGGTAAATTTCTGCAATTTTATCTGGGAAGTAACGATGTTATTACTAGTTCTGCTAGTGGTAGAGACTTGGCTTTATTAGAAGCAGAAATTGTAACAGAAGTTATTACTGTCTCTATCTCAGAAATTTTATCTGTGCCTCAAATGCCCTATTGTGTTCTTGGTATCTACAGTTGGCGCAGTGAAATGTTGTGGATTGTCGATTTAGAGAATCTTCTTGGCTATCCTCCTTCTTTTGCTCCCAATATTGATACGATCCTGGTTATGGTAATTCAAATAGAAGGACAATCTTTGGGATTAGTAATTCCCCAAATAGATAATATAGTCGAACAAAATATTGAACAATTCAAACCTCCTTCTTCGGAGATTTTTTCTGAAGATCTCCTCCCTTTTCTTAATGGATATTTTACAGATCAAAGCAATAATATAGTAATGCTAATTAATGCAGCAGAAGTTTTTCATTTTTTTGCTATTAATCCTAATTTTAGCACTTACAAATAGTAAAGGGTTTGAAGTGTTGAGATATTGCTTTTCTTGAATTGCTACCTGACCTTAATTAACCTAAGTTAATTCTGATTTTTATCAGATAAGATAGCCATAGCCCGTATTTAATCAAACTAAATTTCTCTGGATATTTTAGGATTAATAGATGCTATGACAGTATTTTTGAATCATAATAAACGACTTATTAATTAGTAGTAGCATTATTCAAAGCAAATGTATATCTGTTTTTAGAATTATTAGATACTAAATAAGGCTCTTTGATCTGTGTTACCAGAAGATACTTTTCATTATTAAAAGAGATGAATCAATTGAAAAGTAGCTAGTTCTATTTGGAAATAATATTAGTGAATAGAGCAGACAGCAAATCAGGTTCAGGGAAAGTATAGAACTTACAGCAATTAAGTACAGCCACAAAAAAATCAAACTAATATTTTTACCACCTAGTCATCAATCATTGCCGAAAAACTATGGAAATTACAACTACTGCCAATAACAATAGTTTAGGACAAGCTCAAAACAACGATTTATCCTCGCCTAAGGATGATTTAATCAAAAAAATTAAAACTAATCTTTTCAAAGGAGAAAGAGAACGAGCCAATAAACTTATTAAACAAATCCGCAAAGCTAAAAATTTTGAGTCTTTTCTGGATAAAAGTGTTTCTGTATTACGTCAAAACCTAAAAGCAGACCGAGTTTTAATTTATCATTTTGAAGATAAAAATGAAGGAAGAGTCTTAGCAGAATCCATTTCAGAAGGTTGGACTCCCACGGAAGATGAAATTATTCCTTGCAGTACTTTTGGGGGGCAAAACATCCTAGATTATCAATCTAGAGATTTTTTTACAGTTCATAATAGGTCAAATAGTCAGCTTACTCCTTATCAAAAACAATTATTAGATAAATTTCAAATTCAAGCTTCTCTAAGTATTCCGATAACTCTTAATTCTTTTTCTTTAGAAGCAGACAGTTATACCGCTAATAAAGTTTGGGGATTATTAGTCGTTCAACAATGTTCCCAACCTCGTTCTTGGGAAGAAGAAGAGATTAATTTAGTTGAGCGTATAACCAAAGAATTAACTCTGGTTATAGAAAAAAATGAACCTAGTTATCAGTTTGGGCAACAGCAAGATGTTCTCGGTAAAATTGATCGAGAAATGCAGGAATTGATGGAAGATTCTTTGCATCAAATTAGAGAGTCCCTCAAAGTAGATCGAACTGTAGTTTATGCCTACAATCCTGACTGGAGTGGTCAAATTGTGGCAGAGTCGGTAGGCAATAATTGGGATAAAGCCAATTCATCTTTTGATCTAGATTATTCCCTTAAGACGGATGAATACAAACCCTATTATGTAGTTAATGATATTTATACTAAAGGTTTTGCTCGCTGTTTTATTGAAACTTTAGAAGGCTTACAGATTAAAGCTTATATTGCTGTTCCCATCGAATACAACAATCAGCTAATAGGAATTTTAGGAGTTTATCAAAATTCTAGTTCTCGTAATTGGCAAAAATCGGAAGTAAATCAAGTCCTTAAACAAGCCAATAAGTTTGCTTTCCCCCTACAACAAACTATGTTTCTCCGTAACAGTCAATTCCAAACCAAACAAATGGAAAAGGCAATTCAACGGGAAAAAGGGTTGAGCAAAATGCTGGAGAGAATGCAAATTGCTAATGATGAACAAGCGATTTTCCAAGTTGCAACCCAAGACGGAAGAAAATTACTCCAAGCAGATCGTTTCGCCATCTATCGTTTTAATGAAGATTGGAGTGGTGAGTTTGTTGCCGAATCTGTAGCTGCTGGATGGTCGAAACTGATGGAGAATATTCCCATCGTCAAAGACACTTTCCTTCAAGAAACTCAGGGAGGGCGTTATAAGTATGGCGAGTGTTTTGCTGTTGATGATATCTATATGATTGGTCATCAAGCTTGTCATATTGAGTTATTAGAGCAATTTGAAGCCAGAGCTTATGCCATTGCACCAATTTTTGTCGGGGATATCTTTACCGATAAAAAACTCTGGGGATTTGTAGCAGTTTATCAAAACTCAGGTTCTCGCAAATGGAAAGAAGACGAAATTGATGTTCTCCGACAAATTGGCTTACAGGTGGGAATTGGCATGGCAAAAATCAATTCTCTGAGAAAAATTGCCAATCAGGTTGAGGAACAAGAAAAAATTGCCCAGCAAGAACGAGCCGTTACTAAAGTTGTACAAAAAATTCAGCAATCACAAAACATATTAGATATCTTTCGCACAGCGACTAATGAAGTTCGTCAATTGTTAGAATGTGATCGGGTTGTAGTCTATCAGTTCAAAAAAGATTGGAGTGGAGAGGTTCTCGCCGAATCTATGTCTTCTGGTTGGGTATCGGTAATGCAACTCCAACAAACCGATGAAGAACTTTACAGTACAGAGATGAATGCTTCTAGTACCTGTACTTTGAAATACTTAGAAGCCACTCCTGCCTTGGATAACGATACCTACTTTAAGGCTAATAAAGGAGGAGACTACAGCAGAGGCAAAAAATTCCAGATAGTTAATGATATTTACAGTGCCGGCTTTTCTTCTTGTTACTTGCAATCTCTAGAAAAATATCAAGCCAAAGCTTATATCATCGTCCCAATTTTCCAAGAAAATAAACTCTGGGGGTTATTTGCCGTTTATCAAAACTCTGGAGCAAGGGAATGGCGACCCAACGAACTAAATCTGCTCCTTAAAATTGCCCCTCAACTAGGCATTGCTATTGAACAAGCAGAAACAACCGAACAGCTTAAAAAAACAGTAGCAAGACAAAAAAGTCTGGCTCAGATGGTTGATCGGATGCGAGACACCCCAATGTTGGAGAATGGTTTAGAAATTGCTGCTCAACAAACTCGTAAATTATTAGCAGTTGAAAGAACTAGCATATATCGTTTTAATTCTGACTGGAGTGGGGCAAATATTATAGAAGCACCAATTGATCAAGATTTTAAATCCTCTCAAGCTACTACTTTCCTGAGTACATTTACCAAAAACTCTTATCCTTATCTCCAAAAAAGTCAAGGAGGAATCTATAAAGATGGCGAATCTTGCATTGTTAGTGATGTAAACAAATCAGGACTTGAAGAACGCTTGATCGGAGTTTTGGAAAGATTAGATGTTAAAGCTTATGTCAGAATGCCGATTTTTGTGGAGCAGAAACTTTGGGGCATCATCAATATCTATCAATCTCAAGTTCGCGATTGGCGAGAAGATGACCTAGAATTTCTCCAACAAATAGTAGGACAAATCGGCATTGTCATCCAACAAAAGCAGTATTTGGCAGAGTTACAAACTCAGGCAAAACAAGAGCAAGCTGTCTCTAATATTGTGCAGCGTATTGGTAGTTCTTTGAAACTCCAAGAAATTTTCCGCAGTGCAACCCAAGAAGTCCGTAAGCTCCTGGAAGTTGATCGCGCCGTAGTTTATCGCTTTAATCCTGACTGGACAGGGGAAGTGTTAGCAGAATCTGCGGGTGCGGAATGGGTATCAATCATGGAAATTCAAGAAACTGATGAAACTTTATTTAGCACCGAAATGAATGCTAATGAGCAATGTACTCTGAAAAATATGGAAGCAGGTTCGGCTCTTGATCAAGATACCTATTTTATCAATACTCAAGGAGGAGACTATACTAGGGGCAAAAAATTCAATGTAGTTAATGATGTCTATAGTGCAGGATTTTCTTCCTGCTATCTGCGCTCTCTAGAAAAATATCAAGCTAAAGCCTATATTATTGCTCCCATTTTCCAAGATACTAAACTTTGGGGTTTATTTGCCGTTTATCAAAACTCTGGACCAAGAGAATGGAAAGCTAATGAACTTAATCTGCTCCTTAAAATTGCCCCTCAACTGGGAATTGCTATCGAACAAGCAGAGAAAACTGAACAATTAAAAGTTCAATCCGAAAACTTGAGTCAAACCCTAACTAGGGAAAAAGCAGCTAAAGAAGAGCTACAGAAACAAGCGGTAGATATGCTTCGCACCGTTAGACCTGCTTTTAGTGGTGATTTAACCGTGAGGGCTAAGGTGACAGAAAATGAGATAGGCACCATCGCAGGAGCTTATAACACCACTCTTGATTCCTTGAAGCAAATTGTCTTGCAAGTACAAGATGCGGTAGGACAGGTAGCTCAAACCACCCAAGTCAGCAGTGGAGTAGTAGAAAATCTTTCCTTTAAGTCCCAGAAGCAATTAGAAGAATTACAAGCAGCCTTGGATAAAGTCCAAGCTACTATTACAGCTTCTAATACCACAACTCAAAAGGCTCAAAAAGTAGAAACTGCAATTGAACAGGCAGATCGCACCGTTAAAGAAGGCGATCGCGCTATGAACAAAACTGTAGATAGTATTGTGGGTATCCGTCAAACTGTGGCTGATGCTGGTAAACGAGTCAAACGCCTCAGTGATTCTTCGCAGAAGATTTCTCGCGTGGTCAATCTCATTAGTTCTTTTGCTGCTCAAACCAACTTACTGGCTCTTAACGCTGCTTTAGAAGCAACTCGTGCAGGAGAGTATGGTAAAGGCTTTGCTGTGGTAGCAGATGAAGTCCGTAATTTATCCTTGCAATCTTCGGAAGCAACTACGGAAATTGAAAAGCTAGTTAGAGAGATTCAGGATGAAACTCAAGAAGTTGCTGCTGCTATGGAAGCAGGGGTACAACAAGTAGCCGAGGGAACCAGTTTAGTCAATGATACCAGGGATAGTTTAAATGCGATTGTAGCTGCTACCGATGAAATCCGAACTTTAGTAAAAGATATTAGTACTGCTGCTGGGGAACAAACTCAACAAGCTGAATCTGTAACTAAAGTAATGGGACAAGTAGCAGCAATCGCTAATGAAACTTCTGATGAATCTCAGAAAATTTCAGCCTCATTCCAAGAACTAGAAAAGCTGGCAAACAATCTGCAATCTAGTGTGGCTCAGTTCAAAGTGAAATAAATTCTGACCGATCAATCCTGAATTCTGAAACAGACTAACTCTGTTTTAGAGTTCAGATTTTTTATTATTCACGGCGAGAGAGTCTCTGGGTTAGGGAGCATCTCTAATCACCGTGTTAATAACCTTCTCCAAAATAATTTAACTACTACAAAAAATGATTACTGATCCTGATATTCGTGACCAAGCCTATCAGTATTTTCTGGAAGAAGCACCAGACTTGCTCAGAATTATTGAAGAAGAAATTTTTGCGATCAACGAAGGCGAGGTAGAACTTAAAGACCGAGCTTTAAGAGTAAATGAACTAATGCGTGCTGCTCATACTCTCAAAGGAGGGGCTGCTAATGTGGGGCTAGAAACCATTAAAACCGTAGCCCATTCGATGGAAGATGTTTTTAAGGCTCTTTATAATCCTGAGTTAGAACTTGATGCAGAAACTAAAAGACTCATTTATGAAAGCTATGAATGTCTCAGGGAACCTCTAATAGCTGAATTTAGTAAAATTTCTATCGACAGAGATGCCATTTTAGACCGCGCTGCCACAGTTTTTGCTCAATTACAAGAAATATTTGGGGACTACCTTACCGATCAAGATGCTTTTCCCACATCGGAAGAATTAGGCTTAGACGTTGTCGAGTCTTTCTTTGATGCAGTGATTCCTGAAAGACTCCAAGAACTCCATACGGCGGTAGCAGGGGCAGATGATCAACAGATTGACGAACTTTTGCGCTCCCAAGCTGAAATTTTTGTCGGATTGGCTGAATCACTAGGACTGCCTGGATTTGGTGAAATTGCTGAGACTATTATTACCGCGTTAAACAATAGCAGTAATCCTGCTATTGAAGTCGCCAAAGTTGCCATTACTAATATTGAACAGGCACAAAAACAAGTTTTACAAGGCGATCGTGAAAGAGGCGGAGAACCATCTCCTGCTCTATTACAATTAGCTAATGGTACATCGTCATCGGAATTGATGGAAGATTCGTCAACTCAAATAGAGTTGGAATCCCAAGAAGATCCAAGGGATGACTTTGGGATAGTGATAGATCAGTCCCAAGAGGAAGATGTTGCAGAATTAGCAGCATCTCTAGAAAGCCAGTTTCCTCCTGAACCTACTGAAACAGAGGCGATGGAATTCCTGATGGAAATCGAACAGGAAAGCCTAGGTGCAAATCTAGAAGAAAACTCACCATCTGTTACTAATAAATCAGAGGAAGCAGATCATGATGAGGATATATTTGCCCTATCTCCAGAAGATTTAAAATTGCTAGAAGATTCTGCTGCTTCCAAGCCAATTGAGCCAGAGGAGCCAGAACTATTAGAGCCTTCATTTAGCTTGATTCAAGAAGATATCGAAAACAGTATGGCATCGGTAATTCTGCCCCAACCACCAGAAGGGTTGAATCAAGATAATTCTGCCCCCGAATTAATAGGAGAAATTTGGGGAAATGAAGTTGAATCGTCTGATGTATTACATGAAGATAATGATTCAGTTACTCCCGAAATAACCTCTACATCTTCTCCACAAAACAGTGACCAATTAGCAACAGTTTCTTCTGTAGAAAACTCAATCACAACCACTAGTAAATCAGTTATAGAAAAAACTAAAGTTACTACTGCTACTAAATCTAAATTTAATACTGCCGAAAAACCCCAGAAAAAACATAAAAAATCAATTAGTCAAACTGTCAGAGTTAATTTAGAATCTCTAGAGAAACTAAATGACTTAGTAGGAGAAATTTTAATTAACCAGAATCAAAACATTCTGAAAGATGAAAAAATATATGATTTGGTTCAAAATTTACTTACTAAAATTAGCCATAATGAGCAAATTGTCAACAATTTAATTAATATTGTTGATGAAATCTATATCTCGCCAGAACAACAGAAACTTAGACAATCACTCCC
>JASJDB010000162.1 GCA_030065315.1 Xenococcaceae cyanobacterium MO_167.B52
TGTATGGCAACAGCTAGACCAACCAGAAAAAGCTGAATTTTGTCAAAAGCGTGCTGCTAACATTGAAAAAGAACTATCTTCTGATTCTGTGTCTCCTGGCTCTGAGAATAGAGCCCTTCCTAGTTCGACTCAAGCAGGAGAAGCAATCCTAACCTACTATAGGCTGGCACAGAACCTAGAGCAAAATCAAAAGTGGCGAGAAGCAGCTTTGCACTATCGCAAAGCCGTAGAACTAAATAATATTTATCTTAAGTCTGGGAGCCAGAGTCAGCTAAAAGGCGCTTTGACTAAGTTTTCGGGTCAGACGATTACTCGGCAAAGCCAACTAGAAAGAGCGATCAAGCATTACGCTCAACAAGCAAGACTCACACCCAGTTCCGCGCAAATTCAATTCGACTTGGCTAATTTATACGCCAAGAATCAGCAGTTAGAAGAGGCGATCGCAGCCTATAAACAAGCGATTAAAATCGAACCCACCAATGGGCAAGCCCATATTAATTTAGGTAAAGCTTTAGCTAAATTGGGACACAAAGCAGAATCAGTAGAGCAGCTATATTTAGGTTATACTATCCAGCCAGAATTAGCAGATGCAGATAATTTATTTAATTTGGGCAAGTCTCTAGTCCAACATGGAGATCGCCAAAGAGCGATCAACTGTTATTCGTTTGCAATTAATCTCAAACCTGACTTTGTTGAACCCTATCATAGGCTAGCTGAAACTCTGATGGAACTGGATCGCAAACAAGAAGCTATAGAGTGCTACCGTAAATCGATTCAACATAATCCCCAAGATACCTATTCTCATTTTGCTTTAGGAGAACAATATACTGCTAATCAACAATGGGATAATGCAGTAGAAGCTTATCGCCGAGTACTGGAAATAGAACCTAAATACCCCCAAGCAGCTTATCAACTGAGTCATGCTTTATCACAAAAGCTTCAATCAGAGTTGACTGATAGGTATTTCTAACCTCATCTCCGCTCAAAAAGTTAGTGTTCATCTAGATAGACCTCTTGCAGAAGTCTTTAATACCTTGAGTTTTTCGCTCAATAACTAAGGACAAAAACCAATAACTTTTGACTTTAAAATTATTTTTGCAAGAGGTCTAATCAACAATTAACCATCAACCAAGAGTTATTCTTCCTGTCTGGCTAACAAAACAGGACATTCTGCTTTAACTCTGACATAGTCAGACAGAGAACTACCTAAAAGACGGTCTAAATCAGGTAGATTTTTAGCAATAGAAGGACGACGTTCGGGGGAACCTAATACGATAAAATCAATATTATTATCTTCTGCAATATTGCAAATTTGTTGGGCTGGTCTGCCCCCAGCTAAAATACAGCGATAAGGAATGCCTCTACTTTTCACTTTTGCAGCAGCAGCACTCAAAATCGGGTTATTTGCTATATCTTCGGGAGATACTTCTAGACCTGGTTTAAGATCTGGGTTAATGCGAGTTAAATAAATTTCTGCGTCAGAATAGCCTTGAAACAAAGATAAAGTCATATCCAAAGCATACTGAGAAGCAGGAGATTTATCTACCCCAACCATAACTCTTTTGATTCTTTTGACATAGATATCGTCTTTTATCAGCAACATAGATCGTTCTGTTAACTGGAAAACATACTGACTCACAGAGTTACTAAGAATCGATTGTAGTTTACCCAAGCCTCGTGAACCCATAATAATTAGGTCAGTATCTTGCTCTTTGGCTACTTTCAAAACCGTAGTTTTTGGTTCTCCTTCTTCTACGACAATATTGGCTTGATTTGTCTCTATACCCAAGCGAGCAATTAATTCTGTAACTTTAGCTTCAGCCTTTGAGAGTGCTTCACTTTCTTCCTCCTTGGTTTTAGGAGAAACCACCCTAAGAATAGATAATTCTGCACTTTTAATAGCAGGAAGTTCCAGTAACAACTTGAGCATATCCTGAGCATTGTCAGCACCAGAATCAGCATATAAAATCTTTCTAAACATCTTGAAGTTAACCTAATTTTGGTATGTAACTTTGTAAGTTGGTTCTGCTTCTAGATTACTGCTAATGGTATACCCCTTGCCTAGTTCAGCGTATGAAACTTAACAACTCAGTTCCCCGCTAAGATGTAAGAAGAGAGCAAAAAGGAAAATTAAGATGGCTGGATTTGAAGATGTAGTTAAAAAAGCATTTTATTTGGGAGTTGGCTTTGCAGCTTATGCTCAAGAAAAAGCTGGGGATACTTTTAAAGACCTTCGCACTCAAGCACAAAAATTAGCTGATGAAATGATTACCAGGGGTGAAATGACCACCGAGGAAGCCCGAAAGTTTGTGGATGATATAGTCAAACAAGCACAATTAGATCTGGAACAATCGGATCAGAACGCCAATAATCAGGAAACTAAAGCTCCTCGCCGTATTGAGATCATATCTGATGATGAACCATCAGAAAATTCCGAAGACGATAATATTGATGACTTAAAAAAGCAAGTAGAATCTTTACGAGAAGAACTACGACAATTAAAGCAAGATTAATCAAAGCTTTGCTTTTAAGGGATGAATTAGCAATTCATCCCGCTTCACTCACCTGTTTTAAAAGTATTCTCTAAGCTCCAAGTAGGTAGAAGATTATGGAAGATTTGTGGCAACAGCTAGAAAAGGCAGCAGAAGAAGTGGAAGAGTTTTTTTACGACCTATCTTCCACGATGGAATTTTTAGCTGAGGAAGTGGGCAAAACCCTGGGAAACTTAACCCAAGAAGTGGAAGAAATAGTGGTAGGTGAAATAGAACGTTGTGTTGAGGATCTAATCGATACTATTTACGATGCAGACTTTGAAGAAAATGGTATTCCTTGGGATGAAATGGGGAATTTGGTCGAATCAGAGTTTATGGACATTAATACTTATCAACCCAGTATAGAAAACCATCCTGCTTGTATCGGTTGTCGTCACTATCATGGAAAATCTTACAATGGCAATCTTTTAGTGTGTGCTATGCATCCTTATGGCTCTGAAAATAATACTTGTGTTGATTGGGAAGGTTTACAGGATTAGACTTAAAACATTAGTTACTTAAAAATTTTAATAGACAATCTTTACATAACAAGAGTTTTAAATGTTCTACAATTGAAGAACAAAATTATACTTGCATTAATAATAAACAGGCTGAACTATCTTAGTTATCTTGACTAGCAGCAAAGAAACCTTGTTTTTTAGCAACAATCATAAGACAGGACAATCAGAGAACAATTTTTATGTTTGACTAGGGAAACGAGTAAAAGCAGCAGCAGTCATCAGTTTTTTGGCTCAGTTCTAGTTATCTTAAAAGTGTACCAAATTATTAAAAATATACTCGTAAGTTAGGGTAAGGGGGAAATATGTCCATCGCAACAGTTAACCCAACAACAGGCGAAACCTTAGTTAATTTTGCACCATTAACAGATGCAGAAATTGAAAGTAAATTAGCTTTGGCAGAATCCGCATTTAAAACCTACAAAAAAACTGATTTTACTACTCGTAGTAATTGGTTAAATCAGGCAGCAACTATTTTAGAGCGAGATAAGGCTAAATTTGCTGAGATTATGACCCTAGAAATGGGTAAACCTCTTAAAAGTGCGATCGCAGAAGTGGAAAAATGTGCCTTGGTTTGCCGTTTTTACAGCGAAAAAGCACCTGAATTTTTGGCTGATGTGTCAGTGAGTACGGATGCCAGCAGTAGCTACGTTAGCTACCAACCTTTGGGGATAATTTTAGCTGTGATGCCTTGGAATTTTCCCTTTTGGCAAGTATTTCGTTTTGCAGCACCAGCTTTGATGGCAGGAAATGTGGGAATTCTGAAACACGCTTCTAACGTGCCTCAATGTGCTTTAGCAATTGAAGCTATTATCAGGGAAGCTGGTTTTCCCCAAGGTGTATTTCAAACTTTATTGATCGGTGCTAGTCAAGTTGGAGCTATTGTGGAGGATGAGCGAGTTAAGGCTGCAACTCTCACAGGAAGTGAACCAGCAGGGGCAAGTTTAGCTAGTATTGCGGGAAAAAGCCTCAAAAAAACTGTCCTGGAATTGGGGGGAAGCGATCCTTTTATTGTCTTAGAAACTGCCGATCTTGAAGCTGCGGTCAAAATAGGGACAACTGCAAGGATGCTGAACAATGGACAATCTTGTATTGCTGCTAAACGATTCATTGTTAGTGAAAGTATTGGCGATCAATTTGAACAAGCTTTGATAGCTCAATTTAAAGCCTTAAAAGTTGGCGATCCGATGAAAGAAGATACCGATATTGGACCTTTGGCAACTCCTGCTATTTTAAAAGACATAGAACAACAAGTTCAAAAAGCAATTGATCATGGAGCAAAGGTTCTGGTGGGAGGGGAATCTATAGAAAGCAATGGGAACTTCTATCCTCCCACTATTTTGACTAATATCGAGCCTGATTCTGATGTCGCCAAGGAAGAGTTTTTTGGTCCTGTCGCTATGGTATTTCGGGTCAAAAATCTCGATGAGGCAATTGACCTTGCTAATAGTACATCTTTTGGCTTGGGTGCTAGTGGATGGACTAATAATTCTGAAGAACAAGAAAAATTAATTAAAGAACTAGAAGCTGGGGCAGTATTTATCAATGGTTTAGTTAAATCCGATCCTCGTTTGCCTTTTGGGGGCATTAAACGCTCTGGTTATGGTAGGGAGTTGAGTATTCAAGGAATTCAGGAGTTTGTAAATATCAAAACCGTTTGGATTAAATAAAATGCTGTGGGGCGCAAGAAATTTGCGCCCTCAACATAAATTATCTCTACTATAATTTTTAGAAGTATATCGTTTTTTAGATATACTATTAAAAGATAGATATAGTGAGGGCATTTTATGCCAGGCAAAAACTCAAATGGAATTCTTGATTTAACTTTGAATGAAGAAATTATCTTAAATACGTTAATGTTCCAAGAACGTTACGGACTAGAAATCATAAATGCGATCTCAGAAGCTAGTAAAGGCAAAAAAACTATTAGCTTTGGCTCCCTTTACCCCACCCTCAGAAAGTTAGAAAAGCGAGGATTTGTTACATCCCGTTGGGGAGATGAAACTCCAGAAGAAACCACAGGGGCAAGACGACGCTATTACAAAATTACTGGCAACGGGTTGCAAGCGATCAAACAAAAACAACAATTTCTAGCAACCTTACAAAATTTACAACCATCTTGGTAAATTGATTTATGATTACTGCAATCTTTAAAAAACTTCTCGCTGTCTTAAGAGTCTTAAAAAATGCCGTAATTTATCTCACTTTTGAAACTGTACTGCTAGTTATTTTGGGCATATTAGCTGGTATTTTAATCCAGTTAGGATTTTCTACAATTATTGCTATAAGTATCAGTATTATTTTATTTGTTGTGATTTTATTGTTTACTGCGATCGCATACATAAAACGCCGTAAAACTAAAACCAATTCCTATCTTAGAGTTCAAGGAGAAGTTAAATTAGCAGATAATATTGCTCAAATTCTAGCTAGGAAATCACCTAAAGAATGGGAAGAGTATCAAGACTGGTTGCATGATATTCTTTTACATCGTAGTCATTTGATAGCTCGTAATTATCCCATGTGGAAAGTCAGCATTATAACCTACTGGCAACTTACAGTATTTTCCTTAACGGTCAGTTTAATTAAACTAAAAAAAATTGCTCGTGCCGTTTGGAAAATTAGGTAAGATAGTAATTATGGAAGAAATATTAGAGTTAAAAAACTGCTTAGTTCACCAAGAATATGACCGTGCCTATGCCATAGTAGAAGAATTGGAAGCAATGGGGAGACAGGATAAGATTAATAATTTAGAGTCTTTCTTGGTAATATTGCTAGTTCATCTTATTAAAATTCAGGTTGAAAAAAGAGTTACTTGTAGTTGGCGCAATTCTATTAGTAATAGTTTATTGGCAATTCAAAAACGCAATAAGCTAGGAAAAAAGTCCCATTATATTAAATCTAATAATTGGGATGAGCATATTTTATATTCTCAGTTTGAAGCTATATTAGGTGCAGCTAAAGAAGTTTTTGAAGGTATGGATTATCAAGAGTTAGAAAGATTAGTTGATTTTGACAAGTTAATATTTCCTGCTAACGAGTTGCTTGCTGAGATTTATACTAAAAATCCTAGGGATATTATTGAATCGGTTGAGTCTAGATTTGGTATTAAAAGACAGTAACGCGATCATTTTATGACTAAAATTTTGCTTTATTTATTACAATATACAACTTTTATATTACACACTCTTATTAGCGAATTTCTCTAATATTCTTTGACTGGGATGAGCTGAAAGACTAACTAATTTATTTACAAGAGCTACTGGAAATAGAGCAGAATCATACATATCGCAATGTAAATCTTCTACATTGTCTAACAAAATTTGTAGATTAGGTAAATCACTAATAGTAGGAGATTTTTTAAGTTCTCTTACAGGTACAGAAACAACATGCATTTGTCCTTTTCTGGTTTTAAATATTACTTTATGTCCATAATTACTGGTAGAAGCATAGGGTCTATTAGGATCACCGCCTCCAGGCAAAATATAACGATATATATAATCATCTGTTAGTATTAACGCCTGTCCTGGTTCTAATCTATTTTGAATTTCTTGAGCATGATCTACAAAAGCTCCACTTTTTTCTAAACCAACTAACAAAATGTTGTATTTATCTAATAACCAATTAACTAAGTCATTCATTGGGTCGTGAAGTGTTGCTGTTTGCCCAAAGAACCCTGTTGAACCATCTTTGATAAATAAGACTTTTTGCAGCATTTCTGGTTGAATACGAAGTAATTGGCGAATCAAGTGAATAATAATGATATGTTCAATAGTATTTACTAAATATCCTAAAATTCCTGCTGCTCCTGTTTCTTCGTCAATAATTTCCTGAAAACGAAAAATATCAGTTAAATAAATTGTTCTGCCAGTTTCAGGACAAGTAAAAGTATAGTCTCGGTTCATTTTTTCCTCAAACAAGGTAACTTGGTTGCCTTCTGAAGTTAAAGGGTTAGTTGCTAAGTTCCAAATTTTATCTTTTTCTACTCTCTGACCTTTTCTGTAACGACGAAATATAAACCAAGCTAGAGTATCAATTAAATTATGTTTCTCATCCAATTTATTTTTACTAAAAAACTCAAATATGGATTTAAGAACAGTTCCTTGTAGAGTGTTCTCTTCTTTGAAACGAACGTTTCTAGTAGGTAAAGCAAGTTTGAGTCTGTGAATGTTTTTAAGTTTAGCCATATCTTCTGGAGCAATAAAAGCAGCTGCATCAATTTCAGCTAAATCTTCTGCTTTGAATAACAACGCTCCAAACTGTGAAAAGTGAATATTACGGGAAGGAAATCCTTTATCGATACTTACTTCTGTATAGCCACCATCAACAGCAATAATCGCTTCTACTGGATTATTATCAGTAGGTTCAAAATTTTCTATGAAATCACTTAAAGATAACTCGTCGTTCTGAGGTGGTTTATAGATACGTTTCATGACAGCTTGCACTTCAGAATCATTAATAATGTGATGATGTGAAGCTTTACTTGCCCCTTCAAAGGGTCGTCGATTGTTTCTGCTTATATAACCCATAGTTGTTTGAAATGGTTTTGAGTAATTTAATCCTCAGGAGGAAACCGATCTATTTGAACTGGAATAACAAAAGAATTGCTGTAGGTTTTCATACGAACAAAACCTTTATCTGTGTCTTGGCTAAAGCGAATTAAACCCTCTGTAAAGTCACTAAAGTCGTAATATTTTCGTAGCTCCTTGATCTCATCTTCATTGTTTAAGTGAGAAATAAACCAGTTTTGTGTAGCCTTGAGAATATTACTACTGATAGAACTGACTTCTTGAGTTGCATAGATTAAACCAAGATTTAATTTAGCTCCTTCTTTAGCCAAACGATTATAAATTTGGGATAAGTCTTTATCATCTTTTTTGGGAAAAAGGTTATGGGCTTCTTCAAAATAAAACTGAATAAAGTTATTAGGTTTAGTGCTAGTAAAACGACCGATAGCATCATTAAATATACATCTACAAATTCTCTCACTGAACATTGCCTGAATTTCAGGATTACCTAAAGAAAGATCTACAATGATGATTTTTCCTTGTCTTAGATTGTTGAGAATATTTTTGTCAAATGCTTCTTGAATTGTATTTGTATGTTGTTCTCTAATTGATTTAAGAATACGAAATCCATCAATAGTTGCATTTCCACCTGATGTTCTTTTTCTAGTAAGCATAACCAGTAAAGCTTTTAAATCTTCATCTGCCCACTCTCGTCCTTCATGCTTTTGTCTGTAGTTAGCAAAAGTATTATTAATATCCTCTGCATAAATCTCCCAAAATTTTTCCCACCAACTTGCAGCTTGTTCAAGTGTTAATCCTTGACTTGGGTTAAAATCAAGTCCCACATCATTGCGAACTGTATCTTTAGCTGTAAAACTAATCTTAAATCTTTGAGGTTCTTTAAAACCTGCTCTATACAAGCAACAAAGATAAACAGCTATTCGACGATCATATCTTGCTTTAGTGGAGTAATTAGTATTGTAATCTTCTGGTTTTGTTAAATCAATTGATTGAAACGCTTTTACATAATTACTGGTATTGTCAGAAATAATAGGATTAGCTTTAATTAAATCAAAACCATTCTCAACTTCCCTATAAAAGTTAACCTTCATTTCTAGAAAACCATCTTTTTTAACAGTTGAATAACGTATAGTCTTATCTTGATACATATCAAATATTGCTGTCCCTTGGTCTTGTAAATTGGGATTAGCGTATTCCCCATTAATATCAAAAATAATTTGCCCAATTGGATATTTAGGGTGATTATCTTCCGTAAATTTTTTTAAAACTTCTTCAGGAGATTCTTGACTTTGATCTAAAATTAACTGAGCCTTATCACTCATCTCTACGCAGGTTTGAATAATCTTTTTTAAAGTATTAGACTTACCTGTTCGAGTCATTCCAAATAAAGCTGTTCGGCTTCCTGCAAAGTCTTTCGCCTGTACATATACAGTTACATCTTCTTCTGTTTGCTGAAAACGACGACTAGAACTATAACGAACTTTACCAATTTTGATATCTCCTGAGCCACCAGGAGTATTTTCTTCTCGGTAATTAACAATCGCTTTGAGAATATCTGAGGAGGGTTTAATTACTGAATAATTATGTGCGCTATAAAAGTTCTCTAAGTCTGCACCAAAACGAGTATCACCATTACTATTTTTATAAAAAGAACCTAAAACAGAACATTCTAGTCCACTAAAAGAAAATTCGTAGCGAGTAAAACTATCTAACTGAGAACGTTCGGTATCGCCCGTTTTAATATTGTCCTTGTAATATTCCACCATACTACTAATGACTGCTTGGTCAGTAGGAAGTTTTGTTGGTTGAATAACGCGAAGCAATATTGCTTCAACATTATTTTTATCATCTAGTCTGTTGTCATAATAAGCTAGAAGAAAGCAACCTTGAGGAATTCCTTTTGCTCTCTCTTTCCAAGCATCAGCTACTAAAATTTCTGCTTTACTATAGCTGAGTCGAAAAGGGCGACCAACGAAAATACCTGTTTCCCAATTTTCAGTTTTTTTGTCTCTTTTAAAAAGGTCAACTTCTGTAAGACTTTTAATTATGCTCATAATTTAACTTGTTTCAAAACAGGGTCTTCAAAACGAATTTTGGAATGTTCAACATATTTTTCTTCTGCATCTATAGCAAACCATTTACGATTTAGTAGAGCAGCAGAAAAACCAGTAATGTTACTTCCCGCAAAAGGGTCTAATACAATATCTTCTGGTTCAGTCAGAAATTCAATAAAAAATTTAGCTAGACCGATGGGCATTCTGGCAGGATGAGGGATAATGCCTCTTTCCTTACAAGTTTTTGAATAAAAATCATTTGAATTACTATTAGACAAAGAAAAAGCATTAGTAGGTAAGCGAACATCTCTATCTGGGTCAATATTTTCTAATTCAAACAAATTATGAGAAATTGAACCACCGCAGTTTTTGAGAAAGCTTTTTTGCCCAATATTGTGTTCTGATGGTCGTTTTCCTCCATTATATTTTCCTGTAGAGAGTAAACGCTTCATGTGCTTACTATAAGGGCGTAAAACTCTAGAATTGTCTGCTTTAGGAAAATCACTTTTAGCAATCCACCACAAACGAGTATAACTATCTACCGTTCTAATTCGATTAACTGTTACCCAAGCTGCTGGAGAGGGAAGCCGAGAGGGATTATAGCAGACAAACTCTTGAATTAATCTTAGTCCAGTGTTTTCTTGTGAAACAAAATCTAATAAACACTTCAAAGGTAATAAAGATTGAACAGGGCGTGACGACTCCCAACTATTTCCAAGCTCAATAACGATAGAACCATCATCTGCTATCATTTCCGCAAAAAGTGGAGCTAGACTAGTAAACCAATCTTGATACTCTTTCCCAATCATATTGCCGTAGCTTTTTTTGTTGTTGAGTGGAAATGGTGGTGATGTAAATATAAGATTGACTTTACCTTGTAATTTATGAAAAGGTTTAGTTTTTAACACCTCTTCACTCTTGCCAGTATAGTATCGACCTGATTTTTTTCTTTGAGCTAACGACATTAAGTTTTTTAGTTTCTGGATTGATTGTTGATTAGGGCTATTTAACTTGCCGAAAGTCCATCTTGGCATATTAACAGCAGAATCTCTAAAGATAATTGAAGTTATATATAACTTCAATTGAATAGCAATACTGGCGAAATTATTAACTTTGCCTAGTTTGTTAAAACAAATCGACCAATTTCCTGCTATCGTCAAATCTGGTTGTTAAATAATCTAGGTAGAAACACTAACTTAATCACATGACACAGGCACAAACTCCATTGTCAGCCTCGCGTAATGTCTCCGAGCTAATTACCCATATCGATAAATTAACTCAGGAAATACAAGAATTATATTGTCTTGATGATGTACCTTGGGTAGTTGGTTATTCAGGTGGCAAAGATTCTACCACAGTATTACAGCTTGTTTGGAATGCGATTGCCAACTTACCACAAGACAAGAGAACAAAAAAGATTTATGTCATCACTACAGACACTCTTGTGGAAAATCCTATCGTCACATCTTGGGTAAACCATTCCTTAGAAAGGATGAAAATCGCTGCTCAAAAACAACATATTCCTATTGAGCCTCATTTGTTGACACCAGAACTAAAATATATGTTCTGGACAAACTTAATAGGCAAAGGTTATCCTTCTCCCCGTCAAGGATTTCGTTGGTGTACTGAAAGATTGAAAATCCGTCCGACAAATAGTTTTATTCGGAATGTAATCCGAGTTAGCGGTGAAGTACTTTTAGTTTTAGGCACTCGTAAAGCAGAAAGCAGTAGACGTGCTACTGCTATGGCAAAATACGAAGCCAAAAAAGTTAGTGACCTGCTTAAATCTAATTCAAATTTAAGTAATTTTCTTCGATACAGCGATACCTTACCTGAAGCTCTAATCTACAGTCCGATTCAAGAATGGCGAGATGATGAAGTTTGGCTGTATTTGATGCAATATGAAAACCTTTGGGGACATAGCAACAAAGACTTATTCACTATGTATCGTGGTGCAACAGCAGATAATGAATGTCCTCTTGTTGTAGATACATCAACCCCTAGTTGTGGTGATTCTCGTTTTG
>JASJDB010000163.1 GCA_030065315.1 Xenococcaceae cyanobacterium MO_167.B52
CTTCAGAATTAGGCTATATTCCTTTGCCCGATAATGTAGTAGATAAGGTAGAATCCGCTTTAGCAACAATCCAAACAGAAAGCTAAGCTTTTAGCCTAGTTACTTTTTCTGGTTTATTCCAACCATTAGTCCTCGTCAATTATGACGGGGATTTATTTGTGGAAAGTAGCTGCTAAAATCCAAAGGAAGATAAAAAATATAAATCAATGGCAGAAATACAAAAACTACTTTTAGTCGATGATGAACCAGGAGTCAGAGAATCAGTACAAGCCTATTTAGAAGATAATGAAGAATGGCGGGTGACCACAGCTAGTAACGCAGAAGAAGCCTGGAAAATCTTGCAGCAGGAAACACCAGACTTAATTATTTCTGATATTATGATGCCTCAAATAGATGGCTATCAATTCCTGGAACAGCTACGAGAAGACCCTCGTTATCAAGCAATTCCTGTGGTATTTCTTACTGCTAGGGGAATGACCAGAGATCGCATTAAAGGACATGATACTGGTTGTGATGCTTATTTAGCCAAACCCTTTGACCCTGAAGAGTTGGAATCAATTATTAGAAATCTCTTGAAAAGAAGGGAAGCAATCTCCAAAACTAGTACAGATAGTTCTGAATTGGAAAAGATTACTAAAGAATTAGAATCAATTAAAGATATTCTCCACGGACAAATGGGAAATAATTCTGGTTTTGTTACCACACCTCCTCCCATGAGTATAGAATTAACTCCTAGGGAACAAAGTGTACTAGATTTAGTAGCCCAGGGATTAATGAACAAAGAAATTGCTCGCGATCTCAATACCAGCGTGAGAAATGTCGAAAAATATGTCAGTCGTTTATTTAGCAAAACTGGGACAAATAGTCGTACTGAGTTAGTTCGTTTTGCTCTTAAGCATGGTCTAACTAAGTGAGTGCCTTGGAGCCGTTAAATATATTTAATTCACTTAAATTCGTCTACTAAATTCATGGATCACCTACTGCTTTGGGCTGTAATTGCTCTTTTTGTTTTAATTTTAGGAGCAACTTGGCAATGGTTGCGTAAGTTGGAACTTCGCTCCAGGAGGAGGAGAGGAAACAATTATCTGTACCAAGAGTATAACTACGACCATGATACGGATCATCACGCTATTGATTTGGCTTGGGAAAGCTATCAAGATGATATTCAGAATCATCAATCAGTTGAGGAAAATTTAGCACTAGATTTAGATTCAGAGGAGATTAATACTGAGAAAGAGACTAGGGATGACCCCTGGAAAGAATATCAAAATCACTTGCCTTTACATCAAGTAATTGAAGACTATTTAAACTTGGAATCTGATGGGGATTTAGCTCAAGGCAAGGAAGATTTGCCAGGAGATTATCTTTCATTATCTGCCGAGCGCGAAACCAATCAGGATTTACCAATTGAAGTTAAAAGTGGCAAGAACCGCGATATTCATAATAGTCATGAAAATCCTGAGGTTAGGGAAGGTTAGTTGCTATTCAGGATTTTCACTTTGGATTGATATAACAGTTTTTATATGCTGATCAGCGTTATTTATAATACTATCGTAACGATTTATTACAAAAATTGCCACATAATTAATAGTAAAATTATTTCTCCCCCAAAAGAATGAATCACTCAAGATTTATCTTAACTACTGCCAAAGCTGTCTTTTTTGCAGTAATCGGAATTCTGGTGGTTACTAACCCAGGAAAAGCCGAATATGAAGAGTATGCTTCAAAAGCTTTAAAATCCCATCTTAAGGATGGGGTGTGTCAAGAAGTTACAGAAATTCTAACCAATCCTTGTACAATTTTAGTAGATATAGCTGCTCCTCAACTAGGAGTTGCGATCGCTCAAAAGACCCAAAGAAAAAACTTTCTCATCTTTAGCATTTATCAAACTAACTTATCTGTTGCTACGGCTTTACCCGACTATCAGTTTGGCACAGTAGCCATATTACATTACTTTTACACTTATCAAGCAGATCGATTGGATTGAACAACCAAATAATTTACTAAAATAAAACTGAGTCGTTCCCACACTTAACTCATGAGAAAATCGACTAATACAACTAAACAGGAAATACCAGAACCCATCCGTACTCCTCCTTGGGGACAGGTTATTGTTTTGGAACAAGGGGAAAGATATCGAATTAATCGTATTCAAGTGAATCCAGGAAGCCATATTACTACCCAAATGCACTATCATCGTAGTGAGCATTGGGTAGTTGTATCAGGAACAGCCAAGCTTATTATTGATGGCAAGGAAATTCTTTTACACCAAAAGCAATCTACCTATGTGCCGATGAATACACCTCATAGGGTAGAGAATCCTGGGGTAATTCCCTTAGTAATGATTGAGGTTCAGAACGGGGAATATTTAGGAGACGATGATATTATCCGATTTCCCGAAACAGAATAAAGAAGCAAAATTCAGCTTAGTATTTAAGATTTGGGCTTCAGATAAACTAAAGCTTGTCGCCAAACCAGTGTCGGTTGGTCATAGTGGTCTAGTAGACAAAGACATTGAGAATCTTGCCACATAATTTTGCCAACTATCAAATCGTCAGTAACCAATTTTAATTCTACTTCTTGCTTGTCCTTAACATAGGCTTGAAGTTGTTTAATGCTAGGTAAACCAGTATCAAATTCAGTCATAATAAAATGATGTTTGGTAAAGGGAAAAATATAAAATGGGGCTTCAGTTTAGCAAATATCAAGGATTAGGTAATGATTTTATCTTGATTGATAATCGTCATGCTACCCAACCAGTAATTACGACCCAACAAGCCGTAGCAATGTGCGATCGCCATTTTGGCATTGGTGGTGATGGTGTTATTTTCACTCTTCCAGGAGATCAAGGCACAGACTACACTATGAGAATTTACAATTCTGATGGTTCAGAACCAGAGATGTGTGGCAATGGTATTCGCTGCCTAGCCAAGTTTATCGCTGATCTCGAAGGAATAGGAGAAATTAACAAAACTTACAAAATTCAGACTTTAGCAGGGGTAATAACTCCCCAAATACAGGGAGATGGCAAAGTAAAAGTCGATATGGGAGAACCCCAGTTAATGGCTCACCTAATCCCTACTACTTTAACGGAAGCAGAAGCTAAAGTAATTGCCCAACCCCTAGAAGTAGCTAATAAGGAATGGCTCGTTACTTGTGTGAGTATGGGAAACCCCCACTGTATTACTTTTGTGGATGATGTTGAAGCAATTTCTCTGAGTGAAATTGGTACTTTATTTGAACATCATCCTGTATTCCCCCAACGCACTAACACAGAATTTATCCAAGTAGTAAGACCAGATTATATCAAGATGCGAGTCTGGGAAAGAGGGGCAGGAATTACTCTCGCTTGTGGTACAGGAGCTTGTGCCTCGGTAGTAGCTGGGGTATTAAATGATAAATGCGATCGCGTTTGTCTGGTAGAATTACCAGGAGGTTGCCTAGAGATTGAATGGTCTCAAACAGATAATAGGGTATATATGACAGGAGCAGCAGAACCAGTATTTACTGGTTATTATGGGTAAAATAACCTAGTGATTAACCCAAGTACGCAATACTCTTCAGGTGATTTCCAAGAAAGAAATTACCTTAGAGCATTTGCAACCCTAATTACATCGTACATTTCAGGAACATCATGAACTCGGAGCATATTTGCGCCTCCTGCGATCGCACTACAGCAAGCAGCAGCAGTTCCCCAGACTCTTTCTTTGGGGTCAGTTTTGTTTAAAATATGACCAATAAAACTTTTACGAGACGCTCCTACTAATATAGGTAATTCTAAAGTTTTAAATTCTGCTAATCTTTTGAGTAATTCGATATTTTGCGGAGCATTTTTCGCAAACCCAATACCAGGATCGATAATAATGTTATCTCTACTAACACCAGCATTTACGGCTTGATTTATTTGAGTCTTAAAAAACCTGATTATCTCACCAATTAAATCCCGATAATTGGTCATTTGTTGCATAGTTTTTGGTGTGCCACGAATGTGCATTAAAATTATTGGTACTTCTAATTTAGCTGCTGTAGAAAACATTTTATTATCAAAAGTACCACCAGATATATCATTAATAATATTTGCTCCAGCTTCTATTGCTTGCTCTGCTACTATTGCTCTTGTTGTGTCTATAGAAATAGGAATAGTATAGTTTTTACGAATAGCTTTGATGACGGGAATGACCCGATTAATTTCTGTTTCCAAGCTTATTTGATCGCAACCAGGACGGGTGGATTGACCACCAATATCAATAATATCTGCACCATTATTTATGATGTATTTAGATTGTTTTAAGGCAGATTCTATATTATTAAATTCTCCTCCATCACTAAAACTATCGGGAGTAACATTAAGAATTCCCATTAAATAAGTTTTGTCTTGCCAGTTAAAAGTAAGATTGTTCCTTTTTAAAACTAGACTAGGTAATTGAGTTTTCATGAATATCAGTTAATAAAAACTATTATTGTTAATTAGAATAAAAAGTATCTTATTATAGATTCAACAGTAATTTTATAAAAATTATAAATTGAAGAAGGCAAGAGGCAGCCCTAAAGGAAATGGGTCGCGGTATACCACAAGGGTACAATGTGCTTTAGCATTCCCTTCAGTCGAGGCAGAGGGCAGAAGGATCGATTGCAGGGGGATTCTGACCCAACCGCATTCGAAGACCGCCAACCTCCTGCCTCCTGCCTTTCAACTCCTGCCTCCAACTGACCCAATACAAATACTGTTTGGTTAACGATTGTTGTTGAGAGTAGAGAATTTATGGGAATTTATTTAGAATAATATTAAGCAAAATCAGTACTATTGCTTGTAATGACTTTAATTAATACTCAACAATTTCACACGTTAGCTAACGTGATCGGTACTTTTTTATTTATTCTTACCTTCTTGTGGGCAGTTTGGTTTGCTTCTCGTATGGATTAAATTAAAATAATTGCCAATCATGAGAACTTAATCTTTTAAGTCCCTCTAATCGTTTACTAAAATAGCTATCATCTAATCTTGACCAACAGTGAACTGCTGCTGCATTAATATTAATCGACCAAACCCAAATATGAGCGGTTTGTGTCCAAGCTTGTAAAGATTCCCATTCTTGAGGAATCAAGGTTTGTACTTCACTATATCCTTTGAAGAAAGCATCACGAGTTTTGCGACTAATTCCTGCATTCATAGATACTTGTAGAAACTTAGCTAGATCAAAAGCCCGCCATCCATAACCACACTGATCGAAATCGAATAGAGTAATTTGATGATCATGGGTGAAATGAACGTTGCCACTGTGGGGATCGCCCCAACAAATGCCCCAGAAAGGAGGTTTTTGAGGGATTTGAGCTACTTGACTTTTGATTTTTCCAATCGCGCTCTTCAAATACGCCATGTCTTCGATTCTGTTTTTAAGGAAAGGTGCGATTATACGTAATGATTCATCCAATAAATATTCTGTGGTTAAAGGCTGACGCTCCACACTACTCTCAAACTTAGTTCCTATTTTATGTAGCCTTCCTAATGTCTCTCCTAAAGTTTGGCTTTGGTTAATATTCAAATCTCCTAAAGGGATAGCCCCTGGTGCATAGGGAAATAAAGCTGCATAGCGGTCGCCTTCTAAAGCAGGAATCGTCACCAAAAGTTCTCCATCTCTGGTGTAGAGAGGATAGGCTACAGGCAGACAATTACGATGTAAAAAGTCAAGTAACTCTAACTCAAATTGCACATCTGATTGAGAACGCCAATGATGATGGGATACTCTGAGAACATAGGATTTTTGGTAGGTCTCCACCAGATATATATCACTGAGTCCACGATGCCATAGTAAGCAGTTAGTCACAGTATCAAGATTATACTGCGACAATACATATTCGACTAATGCTTCAGGAGCAAGAGTTGAATAGATAACAGGAAATGTATCTGGCTTCACCATCAAAAGCTAGAAATTTCTAACAAAACAAGAGCTCACTTTCTTACCACTAAGATAGTCTCTTCAGAGAATAAAAGAAGTAGCCATATATACCTTTAGACTAGAACATTCTACTTTTTTTATCCTAGAAAAGCACTTCCTGGACCTTGGAACATTAACCAAGACAAGAAAAAATTAGCAATAAAAATAGCTAGTAAAGCTGTTACCACCGCAGTAGTTGTAGATTGTCCTACCCCCTTGGCACCACCTGTAGTAGTCAGTCCCCAGCTACAACCAATAATTGAAATTAATGCTCCAAACACTATCGCTTTCAGAACAGCACTAACTAAATCCCAAACTTGCACAAAATTTTGTACAGAATCGAGAAACAAGGACTGGGAAATACCATACAAATTATTAGCAATAATTAGACCGCCTAGAATTCCTGTAATGAGAGAAATAATTGTCAAAATAGGCAGCATAAAACAGCAAGCCAAAACACGGGGCAACACCAAATAATCAATGGGATCGGTTTTGAGGATATAGAGAGCATCAATTTGCTCAGTGACTTTCATGGTACCAATTTCTGCTGCAAAAGCGGAACCGACTCTTCCTGCGATTACCACCGCAGTTAAGACAGGAGCTAACTCCCTAGTGAGAGCCAAACCTAACACTCCTCCTACTGCTTGTCCCGCTCCAAAGTCAAGAAATTCTCTAGCAACTTGAATCGTAAATACCATACCCACAAAAGCAGCAGTTAATAAGGCTATTCCTAATGAATCAGGTCCCACTGCTGACATTTGATCTAAGGTATTGGGACGATTAATCTTCGCTCTAAACAAATGTACTACCGTTTGTCCAGCCAAAAAGATAGCTGAGATCATTCTTTGTAGCCAACGGTTTAGTCCACCATTGAATTTTACAGTACTAGGCATTAGCTTTTGCTCTTTTGTGATTTTTTTTGCTCAGCAACTATCCCACACCAAAAAATGCTAATGGTTAAAGTGTCGGTTTTTTATTGCACGATAAGACATTGTAGCCCAAAGATTTAAAATCCAACCAAAGTAAAGTTGCCTATTCTTCGCTTTTATCAATGCGGAATCTTTCTACAGAAGATAATAAATCCCGAGCAATACTAACTAAACTTTGTAGCGAACCAGCTACTCTTTGGGATTCTTGGGAAGTTGCTTGGGCTGTTAACTCTACCGATTGCATAACCTGCGCCACTGCACGGGAATTTTCCCTTTGTTCTACCGTATCAGCTGTAATGGAACGGACTAAAGTATCAATGCGATTTGATACTTGAATAATATCTTCCAGGGCAGTTTTAGCTTGTTCTGCCCTATCGGTAACGTCGATAACCTCCTGGATACCTTCTTCCATTGCTGTCATTACAGACCCAGTTTCACTTTGAATTTGCAATACAATCTGCTCAATCTCTTTCAAAGATTTACCTGACCTATCTGCCAACTGACGTACTTCGTCTGCAACTATGGCAAAACCACGACCAGCTTCACCTGCTTTGGCTGCTTGAATTGAAGCATTAAGTGCTAATTGGTTGGTACGTTCCGCAATTTGAGAGATCAATAGGACAATTTTCGAGATTTCTTGAGATGCTTCTGCTAGTCTTTTAACCTTACGAGCAGTTTCTGATACAGTTTCCCTAATTTGGAAGATTCCTGACACCGTACTTTCTACTGCTTTACCTCCCTTGAGTGCTGTTACCGACGAGGAGCGGGCTACTTCTTCTGCTTCACGGGCATTTTCTGCTACCCTTTCAATGGACTCAGTCATCATCTGTACAGAGTTGAGAGTGACTGCTAATTCTTCTGCCATACGCAACGCTTCACTAGATTGGTTGCGGGCAAATAATTCACTATCAGTAGAACTTTTGTTTACTTGTTCTGCTGCTTGTTTTACTTGTCTGACAATTTCTCTCAGACTTTGGATGGTTAAGTTAAAAGCATCTGCAACCGCACCTAATACATCGGCGGTAACTGTAGCTTGTACAGTTAAATCCCCTCTGGCTGCTCCTTCTACATCATCTAGCAAGCGAATAACTTGGCGTTGTAAATCTTCTTTGGCTTGTTCAGTTTCTTCTGCTCTTCTTTGCGCTTCTTGGGTAGTAGTTAAAATCACCCTGGTCATGCGATTGAACCCGCTTGCTAAACGCCCCAGTTCATCCTGAGAATAGACGGTAGCCTTAGCATTCAGATTCCCCTGATAAACATCTTCAAATTGGCTTTGGAGATTGCGAGTAGATTTTTCTACCTGTTTGGTGATTACTTTTCCTAAAGACATGGATGTGACAAAGCTGCTAGCACCAGCTACCACAGACATTAAAGCCCCGGCTTTAGCTGCCAGAAACCAATTATTATTACCCTCTGCCTCTTTGGTTAAGAAACCAACCCCCGCTATGCCAAAGCCTAATACTGCGATCGCTGATACTACCCCAGTCACACAAGCAGTAGTAAACTGCTTTTGACCCATAGGAGAGTTAGCAAGGGTTCCGAAAAATCCTGGTTGAGTTTCCACCGCTGGTTCAAGGATGTCAGACTCTAAAACTTGATCAGCACTATTTTGCTCGTCCGATTCTATATCATCTACACTAAGCAGGTCAGATTCTGGTTCTGCATCTGCCATAGATGACCCTTCCGAATCAGCAGGACTAAAGTCTTCAGCTACATTGAATAAGCCAGTGTCGGGAAGACCTTGCTCTAGTTCTTCTAAATCAAAAAAGCTACTGTCAATTTCATCAAAATCTAATTCGTCCTGATAGTCTAATCCATCTTGCCCCGAAGAATCACTAATATTGAAACTACCAGAGTTTTCTATACTATAGGATTCGGTTAAAACTGTATCGATCTCAAAGTCTGAATTGTTTTCAAATTCGGAAAAATTATTATTTTCTTGGTAGTTGCCTTCGGCAAAGCTATTGTTATCAATATTTTCATCAAAAGATTCAGACAACAAATCTTCCTCTTCGTCTGAATCAACCATAAAAGTTGGGCTGCTATATACTGCCTTACCGTTATTATGGTTGTTGACGTTATCATCATCGATTGCTGTCTCAAATGATTCATCTTCATTGGATGGTTCTGACAAGTCTTCTTCCTCTAGTGAATCTAATTGAGCAAAAGGATCTGAATCATAAGCATGATTGGAGTCTAAGTCATCTTCTTCTAAACTGAAAGGATTATCAAATTCGTCTTCTGAAGCTAAATTATGGTCAACCGTTCCCTGCCTTGAAAAGTCAGCACTTGCGGTTGACTGCCTTCCCTGGTCATTGCTGGAGGAGTCTCCTATCTCATCTACGATAAACTCCTCTACCCCCTCGGTGAAATCAAAATCTTCCCATTCTTCTGACTCAGACTGATCATGGTCTAAGCCAGAAGCTTCAAATTGTTGCTGTAACTGCTCAATTTGTTCAATACCTTTAGCTGCTAGGTCGAGCAAATCTTGATCTTCGCTCAAGCTTAGTACGGTTTCATATTGTTGTTGCGCTGTTTCATAATTTTGAAACCCGTAGTATATATGACCCCTCAGCAGCAGTACATTAGGATTGTCAGGAAACTCTGACACCAGATTATCGATAATATCGGCAGCTTGTGTCAAATTTCCCTGTAAATATTCTTTTTCTGCTTGGGCGTATTCCTGTGAATAATTAGTTCCTGATGCCATTTTTTTTCAAGTTAATTGAATTTGTTTTGGGAAGTCACAATGAGACTGATTAGGTTTGCTCCTCAATGGCTGTTAAATTATTAGTTTTATATAACATGATCTATAAGTATTTACGTAGTAAGTCAGTATAAGTTTTAACAGATATTATTGAGGTCTCGATATATTTTGACTAGGCAGCCCATCTCGCAGAACGAAGTATTTTAGGAGAGTCTAGAAGATATAAAGGCTGATGTTCCGATTCTTGATTTTTCCATTGACCCAAAACAAATGGAGCCATGCTATCAGGTAGATCACTGGTAGTCGTGAGATATTCTATATCTAACCAATCCATATCTCCTATTGACTCAATTGCCAAACCTAATACTTGGTCTTGAGTTTCAATTGCAATTACAGGAATTGTTGGTCTATCCGTATTTACTGATTTTGACTCGCCTAAAAATTGACCCAAATCTGCTACCCAAATAATTTTGCCTCTTAAGTTAATTGTTCCCAAAAGCAAAGGAGAAGCATTAGGGATGGAGGCGATATCATCGGGGGCTTGTTGGGTCACTTCTGCAATACCTGTGGCAGGTAAAGCAAATTCTTTGCCAGAAGCCAGATAGAATCTCAAATGTAGCTCACCTTCAGGATTTTCTAAAGTGTGAAGCCCGAGAGAGAGTTCTTGCTCATTTCCCGTAAAGGGGTCTGGATTTGTAACCATAGGTTCTAGTGGGATTTTTTGATCGTAGTTGCTATTGAATTTGAATCCATAAATACTCAATAGTCGATAGAATTAGGCTCTGAGTAGCTGTTTGATTGTTCCGATTAATTCCACTGGTTGAAAGGGTTTAGCGATGTAAGCATCAGCCCCCTGTTTCATACCCCAGTAACGATCAAATTCTTCCCCTTTGGATGAACACATCACTACTGGCACATTTTGGGTTTTCGGATCGGATTTTAGACGACGACATAGTTCATAACCGTTCATCCGTGGCATGACAATATCCATTACTACAATGTCGGGGCTAAATTTTTCTAGATGTTCCAGAGCTTCTACCCCATCACAAGCTACGGCAACTTTAAGCCCGCTTCCTTTGAGTAAATCTGAAATCATCTGTCTTTGTGCCAAACTATCTTCCACGATTAGAACTTTGCTCATAACACGCTTTGCTGCAAAAATTCATACTTGCTGATCTAAAGTTTACTTTGTTGTCAATATGACTTGTTAGATATGGATGAAAAAAATCAAGTTTTTTCTGAATCTTTTACAGTCATTTATTTTAAATTAGTCTATTTTCTTGACCATCATTAATTTCAACGTTAATTGTTGTTCATTTATCTAAGCCTTGTGGATATTACTGGCATTTTTTAAGTGATTCTACAGAGGACAGCCTCAAAACTCCTGACGGAGATAAAAATAAGAATCAGCCAAGTAAAGTTCCTTAGACCATTAAATTAAGAGATATGTAAGACACAATTATATGCTTTATTATCTCTCTGATTCAGAATATACTCTACATTTTACTCAATTGCCACATTGTAAGGTTAGATAATTTTAAAATCCCTTGGCAACCAATTCTGATGGTGGTTATGCTAGTTGTATAAAATATTTGAGTTTTGGCTAAATTGTTCAAATGACTAGTAAAATCCTTAATCAAAGAATCATCATACCCACAGGAATAGCTGCTTTTAGAGCTGTTTGCGATCGCTACTAAGGAAAGGAAATTAATGCAGTTAAAATATTACATTGAAATATACAAAAGTCTTTGAGCTACCAAGAAAAAATAAATTTGTTCTAGTTTTGGTCTAATAAAACACAAGAGGGTTGCAAGAGTGCGGTATTTGGCAGAAGTTCAAAAACAGAGTAAAGGATTTATGGGCGGGGTTGAGACAAAACTCAAACTTCTGGCTAATCAACGGAATGATCGTAGTTGGAGTGCCATATCTGGTAACGAATTTGTTGAAGTTGAAGATGTAGGCAATTTAGGTGAAGGTGCTTTAGTCATTGCGGATATAGTTAATCGTCAAGTTAAAGGCAAACTGGAAACAGCCTCTAAAGAAATTATCGGAGTCTTACAGGGATTCTCTCGATTACAAGAAAAAACTAAAAGTCAAGAAGAAGAAATTCAAGTTTGGAAAGAATCTTTAACCATCCAAAGCGA
>JASJDB010000164.1 GCA_030065315.1 Xenococcaceae cyanobacterium MO_167.B52
CACTTTAAATTTGTGGGAATTTAGAATGCAGAATTTAGCCCTAAAGGCACTAAAGTATTCCCTTCGGTCATTCCCTATCGGTCAATTCAGAAAGGTTTAAGCTAATTCTACGCTGTAAATTAAATTCTACGCTGTAAATTAAAAGTATACTTTGGTAAGCGGATTTAGTATAAGAGAAACTCCAGACAGTCAAACAGAAAATTCAAATACTACAGAAATACAAGGTACACAAGATTTATCTACTGCAAGCTTTATTCCAGGATTTGGAGAATCTATTTTTACCTTATTAATTGTCAGTCAATTCTTGTTGTTTGGATTTAAAAAATGGCTACATAGATAGTTACTCAAATCATGATTTGAGCTATTTATTAGAAATGAATAAAAGAATAATTAAAATAGATTAATATTTTCTTATGGCAATTAATAAAGCTCGTTTACGCAATCTCCATTATATTCTTGCTCCAATTATGTTTTTGCCCATATTCCTAACGGCAATTACAGGTTCGTTATTCCAAGTAGCAGTAATTACTGGTAGAAGCTCTGATTTTCTCTGGCTATTAGAATTACACCGAGGTAAATTTGGCATCATCAATCTGGAGTTGATTTATCCTTTACTTAATGCTTTTGGGGTTTTATTTTTAGCTACTACTGGAATTATAATGTGGCTACAAATTAATAGAAGAGTAAAAAATACCAAGCATTAACTAAGCTCAATATGTTTATTATTAAACTAGATAGTATAAGCCTTTGTTAGCAGCATAATTCGTAATTGATTAAGTTGAATTTTCCAGGGAAAAGGGCGATCTTTTAACTCTACCCATTTGTTTTTCAAAACTTCTGCTTGAAGATGATAGTCTTCAGGATTATTAGCAGGTTGGTTTAACTTGAGATACAAAGTCATGCGATGTTGGGTTTCACTAATGGTAGCTAACCAACAAGGGAAAGTATTTGCCTCGTCTTCTGTCTCAGGAAAACTTAGTTGATGGGCGCGAATGCCGACATATTCCAGGGATTTTGGTGCTGGCTCTAGTATTTCTAGGATACAATCCCAATCGATCGCTTTAATTTTTCCCTCTGATATGGCAATAGCACGGGAAAAGTTTTTACAGCCAGTTAATTGGGCAGTTCTAAAATTATGAGGATGGTCGAAAACATCTTGTTTCGTCCCATGAGCGATCGCTTTTCCCCCATCTATGACCAAGAGATTCGGGCATACTCGATAGGCTTCTTCTAAATTGTGGGTAATAAATAAAGTGACTCCTGGATAACGAATCAAACTATTTCTGAGAATTTTCTCTTGTTTATCTCTTAAATAAGTATCTAAAGCAGAAAAAGGTTCATCTAAAAGCATTATTCCTGGTTCACTTGCCTTAGCTCTAGCTAAAGCTACTCTTTGTTGTTGTCCTCCTGAGAGTTCTCTCGGATAGCGATCGCTTATTTCGGACAAATCCACAGCAATTAGTTGTTTTTCTACTTCCTGTTTAATTTCTCGTTGGGACTTCTCTGGAGACATTCCAAAAGCGATATTTTCCCCAATAGTTAGATGGGGAAAGAGGGCATAATTTTGGAATAAAAAACCACAACCGCGATCCCGTGGGGGTAAATTAATTCCTTGGGCTGAATCAAATAATACTTTGCCATTTAAAACAATACGTCCTCGATCTGGACTGTCTAAGCCAGCAATACATCTTAAAATCAGGCTTTTACCTGCTCCAGAAGCTCCTAATAATCCCAGGGGCGTTTGATCTGTTTGAAAAGAAACATCTAATAAAAAGCCTGGTAATTGTTTTTGAATATGGACAATTAACTCAATTTTGGCTTTAGGTACGGGATAATCTAAGGATTTTCTTTGACTAGTTCTCTGCTCTAAACCAGCAATAACTTTTCCTATAAAATCAAAACTCCCCCTGCTCCCTTGTTTGTTTACTCCCTTGCTTCCCTTATTCCCTTCTGTTCCATAATTAACTGCTGTAATTACTCCCAAAGAAATTGCCAGCATAATAATTACGAGGAATAATGCCCGATCCATTGCTCCACCTTCGGCTGCAAAGAAAATCGCGATGGGAATCGTCTCAGTTTTACCAGGAATTGAACCTGCTAACATTAAAGTTGCGCCAAATTCGCCCAAGGCGCGAGCAAAAGCAAGTAAAGTACCTGCAATTAACCCTGGTTTGGCTAAAGGTAGAACAATTTGCCAAAAAATTCTAGTTTCTGAAGCTCCCAAGGTTCTAGCAGCAGCAAGAAAATTGGAATCGATTTGTTTAAATGCTCCCAATGCAGTCTTATACATTAAGGGAAAAGCTACTACTGTCGAAGCGATAACGGTAGCATACCAAGAAAAAATAACTGTAACGCCGAAATAACCTAATATTTGACCAATAAAGCTGTTTCTACCAAATAACAGCAATAATAAAAATCCTACTACTGTTGGAGGAAGTACCAAAGGAGCAGTTAGTAAACCTTCAATTAAGGGCTTCGATTTTCCCCGATAATTTAACATCCACCGCGCTGCTATAATGCCCAGAAAAAAAGTAATTACCGTAGCAGTAGTAGCAGTTTTGAGGGATATCCAGATCGGGGTTAAATCAGTCATTCGTTGTTTGTCTGTTGTATTTGTTGAAAGCTAAATCAAACCCATACTTTTCAAATACGGCTTGTACTTCTGGTGTACTTAAAAATTCTATTAGCTCTTTTGCTGCTTCTGGGTGATCGCTATCTTTAATTGCTGCAATGGGATAAATTACGGGGGAAGAGGTATTTTCTGGGGCAGTAGCTACTATTTGAACAGTGTCAGAAAGTTCCGCATCGGTACGATAGACAATCCCTGCATCTACGTTACCTGTGGCAACGTAACTGAGAACCTGACGTACATCTTTAGCATAAACAGCTTTAGAATTAACTTTATCGGCAATTTTAAAAGAACTTAACACCTCTTGAGCGTATTTACCCACGGGAACACTATTTGGTTCTCCCAAAGCAATTATGTTTATTTCTTTCTTAGTTAAATCGCCAAAATCATCAATATTAGAATTACTTTTCTGATTATTTATCGGAGTAACTAAAACTATTTGATTTTGGAGTAAATTACGGCGAGTTTCTGTCAATAATAGTTCCTGTTTTTCCAAGGCATCCATTTTATTAACAGCAGCAGAAATAAATATATCTACAGGTGCGCCTTGTTCGATTTGTCGTTGCAGAGAACCAGAAGAAGCAAAATTATAAATAATTTTAGTTCCAGGATGTTTTTTATGGTAAATTTGCTCAATTTCTACCATAACATCTTTAAGACTTGCTGCTGCTGATATAGTTAATTGAGTTGATGGAGTAGCTTGACTAGGATTTTCTAGTTTAATGCTCTGAAAACTATTAGAGCCAATTACTAATAATGAAGATAACAAAGTAAGAATTAAAAACCCTGTCATTTTAGATTTAATCTTCATAATATTATCATGTAATTCATGAGAATTGTTTAGCTTGATATTCTTTGGTTAGTAACTAACGACCAATTACTCGAACCTTAATTGAACTAGCAATATTTTTATCGATCGCAATTCGAGTTTGACCTACTTTAATCACAAAAGACGGAAATCTTTGTTCTAAAGTAATATGCATTCCTGTATGAACCCCCATTGACAAAAGTTTTTTGACAATTTTATCGTCTTTATTTCTAATAGCAGTAATAACCCCTTGGGTTTTTGCTCCTAAATAATTTAAGGGAGAATAATCAACGGAAAAACTTTGATAGACCATGTTAAAAACTCAGCTCCATAATAGTTAATAATTGATTCAGAAAATAGCCAAGAGAAAAGGCAAAGAAAACCACAAAACTCGCGATCGCAATAGTATTTTTTAGTCCTCTTTCTTTAAACATAAATTGCAGTTGAGCAATACAAGGAATAAAGAGAGTTAGAGTGACTGCTGCTACTACTAATTGTTGACCTGCTAAAATTCCTGAAGAGTGTAAATCGAACATTCCTGCTGCGCCATAATCCCGACGGAAAAAGCCGTATAAAAAAGTAGGAGCAGCTTCTTTGGGTAATCCTAACCAGAGCATTACTGGTTCTAAGCCTGTGACGATAAAGTCAAATAATCCTGTCAGTTTTCCCGCCCAAATTAAAACTGAAGCCAAAATAAATAAAGGCAGAATTTCCCAAAAATACCATTTAAGACGGACATAAGTTTTTGTTAGAATCGCATTGAGACTTGGTACTCGTAAAGGAGGAATCTCCATATAAAAACAAGAAGCTTCTCCTGATACTATTTTTCCTGCCAAAAAGCCAATTCCTAAAAATATTGTCACCATTACAGTCGCCCAAACTAATAAAGCTGCTGGTTCTTGAGAAAGTAAGCCTAAAATTACTCCTAATTGGGCAGAGCAAGGAATTGTTAAAGCTAAAAGTAGAGTAGCAATAATTCTTTCTCGTTTGCTTTCTAGAGTTCGGGTAACTAGAGTTGCCATCGTACCACAGCCTAAACCAAGAACTAGAGGAATAATAGACCGCCCAGAAAGTCCTATAGTTTTAAATAATCTATCAACTAATAAAGATATACGAGGTAAATAACCGCTATCTTCTAATAGGGAAAACATTAAAAAGAAAATCGTAACAATTGGTAAGACAATCGCAACGGCATAGCGAATACCTAAAGTAATAATGCCGTAATCATTGGCAAATAAATCTTGGATGATTGTCCAGGGAAAAATAGTAGCGACAATAGTATTAACTAGAGGATTAATCTCTGACTCAAAAAACCCTTCCATGCCATCAACTAATATTCCGCCACCAAACACCCCAACAAATTGATATATTCCAAAGTAAAGAACTAAAAGCAGAATGGGAATACCTGTCAAAGGATGAACTGATAGCTGATGTAACCATTCATGTTTAAAAGCCCTTTGTTGGTGGGGTTGAATGGTTACATCCTGTTCGATCTCCATTGCTAATTGATGACGAGCTTGAGCGATGGCAAAAGTTAATGATTCAGATATAGCTGCTTCAGTCTCTGCAATGATGCTCTCAATCTCGGCAAAATCTAGTTCCTGTTTTAGTTGGGAGCGCATATCACTATCACTTACTGACCACAATGAAGGGTCTTTTTGCAGCAATAATAAAGCCATGGTACGGTGGGGAATCGAATTTTTGCGATCGCCAATTAATGACTCAACACGAGTAATTGCAGCTTCAATAGGCGATGGATAAAGAATTTGCTCGAACATAATCTGCTACCTTAGCGATTAATTTTTGTAATCCCACTTTTTTTACTGCTGCCATCGAGACAACGGGAATACTTAATCTATGGGCTAATTGATTTTCATCCACCCAAATACCTAATTTTTTTGCCTCATCAATCATATTCACTACTAATAAAACAGGCAATTTGGCTTCAAGTAATTGCAAAGTTAGATTTAGCATTTTTGCTAAATGTTTAGCATCCACTACATGAATTACTAAATCTACTTTTTGATTCAGGATTAAATTTCTAGCAACATTTTCTTCTTCAGTAATGGGAATTAAAGAATACATCCCTGGAGTATCCAAAAAAGTGACTTTTTCTCCCCCAATTATTCTATTACCTTTGGCTATTTCTACCGTTGTTCCTGGATAGTTAGAAACTGTTACATAAGTACCAGTTAAAAGATTAAATAATAAACTTTTCCCTACGTTAGGAGAACCGACTAAGGCAATAGTAGTTGTAGAACCTTGAGAAAAATTTTTCTTTAGTAATTTTTTAGAACCAAAATTAAATAACTTCCCTCCTAAGTTATGGGATTTTGGCTGACAGCTTTGATGGCAATCGTGACAATCCATTATCTTTACTTATCAACTTTATTTATAATAGTAAAAAATATTTTTTATAACCGTAAATCTAAATACAAAATAATTGATTTTTTATTGTTTTTTATAAATTAAAGTTTAGTATATTAACCCAAAAGCAAATATTTTTTAAAAATGACAAAAAAAATAAGGTATCAAGCGAACTTTTTTAATTGCTGCTATAGATACACAAAAAACAAGTAAACTAGAGATTAACATCTGTCTCATTCCTAAAAAAACTAATTTTCTTCATTGGCAAGCCAACATAGTTCTAGCCAAAAACGAAAATCTTGCTGTTTAATCTTGGAATAAGGATCTTTAACTAAATGATTAGCATTTAAGAAAACTACTTCTACTAATCCCATATTTTCCGCAGCATCCTTAAAAATATCTTGGTATTCTAACAAGCGACGACCAATTCTATTAGCGTAATAAATACCCACATAGTAATGATCCCTATGATTATGATTAGTATGTAATCTGAGAATTTTAACTAAACAATGACGCAATAATTTACCTGCTCTTGGGTAATAATTATTGATCACATTAATGTATTCTTGAGCTAATTTTTCTCCACTAATCATGATTAACCTAATTAGTAATGGATACACTAGAATGAGTCGCTGTCAGACAGATTATTTTCAGACAAGGTTCTGCAAGTTGTTGACATTTGGTTTCAAATATTTCAGCCTTCTTTTTACAGCTATTCTTTTGCAGATCTATGGGAGTACTCACTGTTCCTGGAATCGGGCAAAAATCCTCTATGTGGAAACAAAACTGGGGTGGATATTCAGTAACTTTTACTGTTCTGCGATTTTTGGTATTTAAGGCTAAATCTTGGGCGAAAATAAATTCGCTATAGTCTGCAATATTATCTAAACCAATAATATTGAGCCAAATTTCAGCAGCTAACCAAAACCCAGTTTTATAAATAACTATTTTCCAGATAGTTTTGTTGTCTGTCATTAGTCTTTCGTCCTTCATTGTGTTTTGTTGTTTGTCTGTTGTCTTTTGTCATTGCTTGTTTATATTTACTAATGACCAATAACTAATGACTGATGATATGCAGAGCGGTATCCTTATCCGAAGGTGTACCCTTTAGGGTTAGGACTAATAACTAATGACCAATAACCATCTAAACTAAGTAAGCTTCTTGATGGGTTTTAATTGTGCAATCAGACTTAGCATAAGCTACGCAAAGTAAGACATAGCCTTTAGCAATTTGGTCATCATCTAAAAAGCTTTGATCTTCTTGATCTATTTCTCCTTCAACAATTCTTCCGACACAACTAGAACAAGCTCCAGAACGACAGGAGGAAGGCAATTCTAAATCTTGTTCTTCTGCTGCATCAAGAATATATTCATCTTCAGGAACATCGATAGTTACATCAATTTCAGGTGGTTTTTTCCGTTTGCCTTTAATTAATCGAACTTTATATGTAGTAGTCATAGCTTTGTTCTCCTCTTCAAAAATATTGGTTTTTTGTCCTTTGTCATTGGTTCTTGGTATTTAGTAATGACTAACAACAAATCACATACTGCTAACTACAGGAAACAGCTTCAGGGGTTCCGTCTCCGACAGAAAAGGATTTACCGCAGCCACAGCTATCGGTAGCGTTAGGATTTTCAAAAGTAAAACCAGCTTGAGTTAAACTTTCAACAAAATCAACCACAATCCCATTTAAGAAAGGTGCGCTTTTACGATCTAGATAGATATTGATCTTGTCTTGTTCATAAACTAAATCATCTGATTCAGGACGCTCTACGATATCTAAGGCATATTCAAAACCGCTACAGCCTCCATCAACTGCTGCGAGACGTACACCTTTTTCTGTCGTAGTTTCATCAGCCCCGGCACGAATAAAAGTGCGAAGTCTGAAAGCTGCTTTTTCAGTTAAATAAACGCTCATGGTGTTTCTCCTTTTTTTGTTAGTAGTTAGTGGTTAGTTGTTTGTCTTCAATCTTGCCTCTTGCCTTCTGACCACATACGGGACAATCAGGATCTTTGTAGAGATGCAGTTTTTTAAACTCGACATTGGCTAGATCCATATTGAGTAGCTGTCCTAATAGGGGTTTGCCTAATCCCGTGATAAGTTTGATGGCTTCTAGTGCTGTCAAACAAGCCAGAGTGCCAGAAACTGCCCCTAACACGCCAAAAGCACGGCGATCCCAATCGGGTTTTTCGGGGAAAAGACAAGAGAGACAAGGCGTTTTATCAGGAACAATAGTAGTTAGATAAGCTTCCATGCTATTCATGGCAGCTTCTACCATAGGCTTGTTCCAGCGCACACAAGCCCCATTGAGTAAATCTCTTTCGGGAAAATTATGAGCGCAGCTGAGAGCAATATCGCAACGTTGAACCAGATTATCTGCATTTTCGGGTGTAACGTATTCAGCGATTGCCTCAATTTCCACATCAGGATTAATTTGACTGAGAGTTTCTTGGGCTTTGGTAACTCTAGTTTTTCCTACCCAATCATCTGTCATCAAAATCTGACGGTTCATATCATCCAAACGTAACTCGCCACCACGAACTAGAATTAGCTTACCAATACCAGCAACCGCTAGATAAAGAGCTACAGTACCCCCTAAACCACCTACTCCAGAAACTAAAGCAGTAGTATTTTTTAAGGCTTTTTGTCCTGCTTCTCCCAACTCAGGAAGCTGAATTTGTCGGCTATAGCGTTCTAGTTCTTTTGGTGTCAGCATACTTGTCCTCTGTTGTTGATTTTTTGCCATCTATTCGATGTCATTTGTTGTTGATTATTTGTCTTCCGTATTAGGAAAATTAACAACTAATGACTAACGATTAACGACAATTATTTTCCTTCTGCTTTTTTAGCAAGGTCATCTAATGAAACAAAGTTTTTGGGTTTGGTTTGAAATACTTTAAATAACTTAGTTTCCAAAGGACTGGATGTTTTGAAAACTTGATAAGCTTCTTCCAAAGCAAGTTGATATTTTTCGAGTTTTTCTGTTTCGTTGACATCGGGAAAAGCTTGATCAACTTCGCTAATTAGCAAAGAAAACTGCTTCAAAATGTGAAGACGATTAATATTTACAAAATCCCGATCATATTCGATGCCAAAAAACTGTAAATAATCTTCTGCATCGGTTAAAGTTTTGAATTGAGCTAATGTGTTTGGGGTTGCAGTCATAGCCATTACTTATTACTCCTCTGTTTGGTTAATTTTTTGTTGTAGGGCTTCTAAATCCCGATAAAAGTTATAAATGGTTAAAGCCAAAGCATTAATCATAATGACTTCTCCCAAGCCTTTAACTGTTGTTTGAGTTGGGCTAACTTACGATAGATATCGTAGGTTTTAGTTGCTTCCTCAATCAATGTTTCGTAATCTGTCGGTAACCCTTCTGCTAGATCATGCAAGTCCATCTTCATCTGACCCGCTCTACTGTTGAGTTTTTTAATAGTTTTTTTCAACTCTGCAACAGCTTCAGCGGTTGGAGGTTTTGTGTCAAGTGCAGTCATTTTTTGTTAGTAGTTAGTAGTTGGTGGTTAGTGGTTAGTCCTAAAGGATACACCTTCGGATATGGTTAGTAGTTAGTGGTTGTTGGTCAAAGGACGAAAGACTAAAGATATTAACCTTCGGCAGCATCGGGATATTTTTCAACATTTTTAAGACCCGACTCAACTAATCTTTCACCTTGGGCTGCTAATTTCTTCAGGGAGGGATAGCCAAAACGCTGAGCGTCTCTTAGGGTGCGGGATAATACTACCAAGCGTCCTGTCCAAACAAGTGCCCAACCAAAACCTTCATGGGAAAGATCGGTCACAACTTGACAAAGTTTACCTGTTTCTTTTTCGATACAAACTGCAATCGCCCGATAGAAACAAAGAATTCTTAACTGAGTAGCAGCATCCACATCCCCGTCAACAGAAATCTTGCTTTTCTTTTCTTTGCTAACGACAAAATTAGACAATACTAATTCATCTTTCCAATTGCGATAAACACCATAATGATCTTGGGCGCGTACCTGTAAAACTAATTCTTTGAGAAAGTTACTTTCTTCAACAATGCTAGTACTAATTTCGGGAGTAGTTGTAGTAGTCATAATTTATTGATAGTTAGTGGTTAGTCCTAAAGGATTCCTAAAGGATACACCTTCGGATAACACCTTCGGATATTGTTAGTTGTTTGAAATTAATTTTTAATTGTTAATTTCCTCCTGCCTTGATTTATTCCTCTTCTTCATCAAAATCAAAACTTGTTGTTTTTTGTCTCAAAGCTTTCCTTAACCAAGGGGGAGGATTGCCTAATGTTTCAACTAAACTGTTAAGAACATCAGCAATTTCATCGTCTTTATTTTCGGCTTTGAGGGGAGTAATTTGATTTTTCAAAAGACGTGATGCAGCACTGCCTCCGATCGCCGAAACATAGACAATCGTACAATCGGCAACTGCATTAATTTTGGGAACTAATTTATCTTCATTGCCATCTTCTTTCAGTATTCCGCCAAATTCAATGGTGTTGAGAAAGTTATAACCTTCAGAAGAGACATCATAAATATCAACTTTTTTTGCCCAACCAAAGTGAGCATTGATATGAACATTATCTTGGGTAGCAAAAGCAACTTTCATGGTTAGTAGTTAGTAGTTAATGGTTAGTAGTTAGTTGTTAGTTCCAAATAACAACTGGCTTTATTTACAGCATGAGTAATATAATTTTCAGCAGCTTCAATTAATTCTTGTATGGACACAAAGTCGAAACTACGATAGCCCCAAATTAATGAATATAAAACTAAAACTCCTCCACAAGAGATAACAGCAGAACTAAATTCTTTATTTCTCATATGAACAAAAGTGTCTGTATTATGTCCTGTTTTTCTTTTAATAACTACTGCGATCGCATTATAAAAAGCATTAACTAAAACTTGATTTAAAGCATCGAGATTAAAATTTTGAGTTAATTGGCTGGTGTTTTTCTTGGGTTTGATAAACTGTTTAAGTAATATTTCATCAGACCAATCGCTGTATTTTTTGAATCTGTCTGCCAAGCGGATCTGCTCAATTAACTCTTGTAAAAAAGGATGCTCGACTTGGGGTGATTTTTTAGTTCTCTCTAACGTTAAAACTGAATTCATTGTTTTACTCTCTTTCTAATTAATGACCTAACTCAATAAAAATATTGCCAATATCAAATAAAAATTGCATCGTACCTCGATAGCCAATTAAACAACGAGACCCATTACCTAGGCGATCATAAATGGGATAGCCCATGCGATATAAAGGAATATGGAGTTTATCGGCGAGGCGTTTTCCTTGGGAATTAGTAATAATTAAATCCGACCCAGTTGCTAAATCTTCTAAGTCTTCTAAATCACCTATGGTGACAGTATCAAAAGGTAATTCTTTAAGTATGGAAGATTTGGTGGTAGTGACAGCAGCTTGAATTTCTGCTCCCATTTCGTTTAGTAGCCAACTGGTTTGATAGAGTAAATCCGGTTCTAGTGCTAGGGAAACTTTTTTGCCACCAAGATAGAAATGAGTATCTAAAATAGCATCTTGTAATTGACGACGCTGCCGTTGATATTTTGCTGGTATTTGAGGATTAAATTGCCAGTTATTATTGTTTTTGTAATTAGTAATTTGTGCCAGTAACCATAAAAGCTGATCTGTTGCTTCTAATCCTGCTAAACGGGGTAAAACTTGATAATTTGTGCCAAATTTTTCCTTTAAAGTTTCCGCAGCAGTCCTCATGCTTTCCCCAATCGCAAGAGTAAAAAGCGATCGCTCTAGTTGTTGCAATTGTTCTAGGGAAGTTCCACCAGGAGTTTTACTGTTGTAATCATCATCTAAATGTCCATCTACTGAACCGGATAAATCGGGAATAACTATGGGGTCTAAACCAAATGTCTCAACTATTTCTTTAATTTCTTC
>JASJDB010000165.1 GCA_030065315.1 Xenococcaceae cyanobacterium MO_167.B52
TAAATCTTTTCTGGCACCATAGCTAGATAATATCAGGTCGTAAATTTAAAAAGATTATTCAAAAATGAATCACTACATAAGATACATTTTTATATTTTGTTCTGTATTTTCTCTAAGTGTTGCTTGTAGTAATGTTTTTTCATCAGAACAGATAAGGACTACTTCACAATCTCAGGCTAATGGGATTGCTAACCAACTTACAACCAAGCTAGATAATAATACTCTCAATTTGTGGTGGGATAAAGGTTACAATCCTGAAGAAGATGAAGCACTAAAAAAATTGGTTAAAAAATGGGAGGAAAAAACAGGCAAGAAAGTACAAATCAAATTTTATACTTTAGATAAACGTTCAGAGAAGCCTCAAAGATTTTTACAAGGTGGTGATGTACCTGATATTTTCATGAGTTTTAAGGCAGAAAGTACCTTAAACCCTAGTTTGGCATGGCAAGGACAATTAGTTGATGTGACAGATATCATCGAACCATTCAAAGAAACTTATGACCCTGATGCCCTAGAAACTGCTTATTACTATAATAAAGTTGCTGAAAAAAGCAGCTATTACGCAGTCCCGATTCATCGTGCAGCACTACACATTTATTATTGGAAAGATTTATTAGAGAAAACAGGGCGTACTGATGCAGATATCCCCCAAGAATGGGATGCTTTTTGGCAATTTTGGTTAGATGTAAGTCAAGATTTAAAAACTAAATATCAACAAGATATTTATCCTATTGGTTTACCGATGTCTAGTGAAGCAGGGGATACTTATCAAGCTTTTGAGCATATCTTAGAAGCCTATAATGTTGAAATTGTTGATTCAGAAGGAAATTTATTAATCGACAATCCAACAGTACGTCAAGGAATTATCAATGCTTTAGATTGGTACACTAAATTTTATCTACAAGGATATACTCCTAAAGATGCAGTAGATTGGAATAATGCTGCTAATAACCATCAATTTCTTAATCGCCAAATTTTAACTACTACCAATGCAACCCTTTCGATTCCTGCTGCTTTGCGTAATGATCCTGATGTTTATCGCAACAAATTAGGCATTGTGGAATTACCAAATAAACCCAATGGCGAGCCAATGAATCATATTTTCTTAGTAGAACAAGCGGTAATTTTTAATAATTCAGCAAATCCAGAATTAGCCAAAGATTTTTTATCCTATATTATGCAATCTGAAGTAATTAATACTTTCTTAAAAGAGTCAGGAAGACACTCTCCAGCTCACAAATCTGCTTATAAAGATCCCTATTGGACTAATCCTGAAGACCCCCATACTTCGGAAGTGACTAAGACTTTAACTGAGAGTAAAATTCGCTCTATTTATCCATCTAACAGTCCTGCCTACAGTATAGTTCTTAAAGAAAATATCTGGGGACGGAGTTTAGAAAGGATCTTGCTTAATAATGTTACTCCAGAGCAAGCAGCAGACGAGGCAATTACTAGAATTCAAGAAATTTTTGCTGAATGGAATAAGGGTTAAAAATTAAGAATCAAGAATGCCACAAATAAAGACTTAGAAGTTTTAGCAGTTGAGCAGCAACATAAATGTTCTACTTCTTGCATAATGAATTAGAGTAGTTTGCAACAGAAGGAAGATCGAGAACTTATGGGGATAGATAGCAAAGAATACCAGCAACGCCGAGAACAACTTATGGCAAAAATCGGCAATGGTACAGCGATATTTCGTAGTGCACCAATGGCTACTATGCACAAAGATGTGGAATACGTGTATCGACAACACAGTGATTTTTATTACCTTACAGGATTTAATGAGCCAGACGCAGTAGCTGTCTTTGCACCTCATCACGAAGAACATCGCTTTATTCTATTTGTACAGCCCAAAGATCCAGAAAAAGAGACTTGGACAGGATATCGTTGTGGGGTAGAAAATGCTAAAACCTTGTATGGTGCAGATGAAGCTTATGCCATTACGGAATTAGATGAAAAACTGTCTCAATATTTAGTAAATGCTGATCGCATCTATTACCATCTAGGACAAGATAAAGACTTTAATTACAAAATTCTCACTTGTTGGCAAAGACTACTAGCAGGGTATCAAAAAAGGGGTCAAGTGCCAAGCGCGATCTCGGATACCATGCTAATTACTCATCCGATGCGAGTGGTTAAGAGTCGATCAGAAATCGAGATGATGCGAAAAGCTACAGCAATCTCAGCCCAAGCCCACAATCGCGCTAGAGAGTTTACTCGCCCAGGAGTATATGAGTATCAAGTAGAAGCAGAAATCGAACATACTTTCCGTCTAGAGGGTGCAATGGGCATTGCCTATCCTTCTATTGTGGCTTCTGGGGCTAATGCTTGTGTGTTGCACTACATCGAAAACAGCCGTCAGATGGAAGATAATGAACTGTTACTAATTGATGCTGGCTGTTCCTATAGTTACTACAACGGAGATATTACCCGTACTTTCCCTGTAGGGGGAAAATTCACCCCAGAACAAAAAACTCTCTATGAATTAGTTTTAGCAGCTCAATTAGCAGCGATTGAACAGGTAAAACCAGGAAAAGCCTATAATGAGTTTCACGATGCTGCGGTAGAAGTCTTGGTAGAAGGATTAATGGACTTAGGCTTATTAAAAGGAGACAAAGAAGAAATCATTAAAGAAGAAAAATATAAACCTTTCTATATGCATCGTACAGGACATTGGTTGGGTCTAGATGTTCATGATGCTGGTGCTTACAAACACAATCCCGAAACTTGGCAAAATCTCCAACCTGGACATATTCTCACCGTAGAACCAGGTCTCTATATTTCTCCCTATATTAAACCAGCAGAGGGACAACCCGAAATTCCTGACCATTGGAAAGGAATCGGTATTCGTATTGAAGATGATGTTTTAGTTACGGAGAACGGTCATGATATTTTAACTGCTGATGCTCCCAAATCTGTCAGTGCTATGGAAGGCTAATATCAATTCTCGAAAGTAACGGGAGACTTTGTGTGAGGTAGAAGTCCTAAAGGATATATGCCCTAAAGGATTCCCTACGGTCTCGAAGCGGTATCCCCTTGTGGGACACCTTCGGATATCAGAAGTCAGAAGTCCTAAAGGATACACCTTCGGATATCAGAAGTCAGAAGTCAGAAGGGATATAGATTATAGCTTTTTCTTTTGATTTCATAATACGCCTGGTTTAATTACTGCTCAATATCGCTGCCCGAAACAGTTAAAACTAGAGGGATTCCAGCAAGAAGCGGCGATTGAGGGGCTGGAGCGGTCGAGCATTTGACGTGAACACCTTGGCAAACTTCTCCGCCTGCTCCTGAGACACCTCGATGGGCTGCTGAAATACAATCCAACGCACGAGTTCAGAGCAGGGTGGGGTGGTCAGAGAGCCGAAATATTGATAGGCACTTTGGTCTACAGGCAAGAGCTGAACCATGTTCACATTCACCCCGGCAATTGTCTGTTCTGGTCCGGCTATGGCTGGCATTGATTCCAAAATAAGCTGCAAAGCCTCGTTTCGCTTTCCTTTCTGCATTAGCGCCCCTAGAACAACGAACTCGCCCCCCTTGTTGCGATGGACAAAATGGGCTTCCATCAGATAACGCTGACCCTTAATCGCGTGTTCACTGGGGTAGTGGAAGTGAAATTGCAATAGCTCAAAGTCCTGACCATCCAGAGTGATTCGATTGTCTGGTTCAGTGTTGATCTGGATGGTGTGACCATTGTTAACTATCCGCAGTGGGCACTCCTGGTAGCTGAGCCGCAGATCAGGTAACTTAGCTGGAATTGCTCCCTGCAAGTCGACGGGGGATTGTTGTTGACCCGCCTGACAGACGTTAAAATCAGGAGAGAGTTCACCCCATACCTCAGGACCATTTTCCTCCTTGTAGCCCCATTCGACTTTACCCTGGCTAGCAATCGCTGCCTGCAAGGATGAAAAACTCAGACTATATACTCCAGTTCCAGTAAACATCGATAGATATTTGAGCAAAGAACGTCTTTGCATTGCAGTCTCTCCCCTGACATCAAAGACAATTTAGGTTTAGGAGCATCATAAATGTGTCTGCGTCCCGCACCGTGCTGGTAAATTCATCGAAATCTTGGAAATATTGAGACTTCATTAATTCAAAATATTGGATTTTATCACAAGTTTTCATCTATAGATTTAGAGTTATATTTTGAAGATCTTGTGAAGTGCAGACCAAAAGAATAAAAAAAGACACGGAAATTCAATACAGACATTGGTTTTGAATTTCCACTAAACAATTGACATTCTCCCGCCGACGGAGTCGGGGGATTCCTAATCATCACTAATTAGGTTTCTGTTTCATAGCACCAGGCTTACCAGACTTAACGGACATATCAAGCTGACGGGGAAACCCCGTCAGTCTTGTCCTCCTCTGTTCGGCTCTTACGGTTGCTCCGCAGACTATCACTGCTTGCCCAGCAGCTAAGATATTTTTTCCAGCATTGATATCCCTATCAATACCTTCTGTTCCACAACTGGGACAATCCCAACTACGAACATCTAAAGGTAGTTTTTCAACTACAAACCCACAATGGTAACAACGTTTGCTACTCGGAAAAAATCGCTCAATTTTGACCAGTTTTCGCCCGTACCATTCACACTTATATTCCAGTTGTCGGAACAACTCACCCCAAGCAGCATCACTGTACTTCGGGCAAGCTTGTGATTTTTTACCATGTTCCTAACTGCCAAGTCTTCAATACAGATCAGGCTGTTATTCCGAACCAAATCAGTTGTCAACTTGTGCAGAAAGTCAGTACGAGCATCTTTGATAGAAGCGTGTATCTTGGCTACTTTAAGTCGTGCTTTATGTCGGTTACTAGAGCCTTTGGTTTTCCGACTCAGTTCCTTTTGCGCTACCTTGAGCTTCTGATACAATCGATTAAAATGCTTTGGGTTAGGTATCTTTTCACCATCACTGGTACTAATCAAACTGGTTACACCAGCATCAATGCCAACCTGTTTTTTAGTTGGTTGCAACACTTCAACGGTGTAATCATCAACCAGCAACGAGACAAACCAACGTCCCGATGGTTCGAGCTTGACCGTCACGGTAGATGGTTCGCATCCTTCTGGCAAAAGCCTAGACCAAACTATATTCAACGGCTTTTTAGATTTAGCAAGCCAAAGATTACCATCTCGATACTTAAAAGCCGACTTGGTAAACTCAGCCGACCCACCACTGCGTTTAGCCTTAAACCGAGGGTACTTAGATCGTTTACTCCAGAAGTTGGCAAAAGCTTTTTGCAAATGTCTGAGACACTGCTGCAAAGGTACGGAGCTAACCTGATTAAGAAAATTGAATTCTTCAGCTTTTTTCCAATTGGTCAACAAGCTAGAGGTTTGTTTGTAATCAATCCTCTCTTGTCTTTCGTACCAAGCTTCAGTTCTGGTAGCCAAAGCTTTGTTATAGACCAAACGTACACAACCCATTGTCCGTCGCAAGAGATTCTCTTGTTCGGCAGTTGGGTAAAAACGGTATTTGTAAGCACGTTCAGTCATGTTTTGCATTATACTACATTAAATGTAAGCCCAATAATTAGAGGCGTGCAAATTCCTCTTGGTCAAAAAACTTGGCCCTTGCGTTTATCATTGGCTAATTCTTTTATTTCTGCTTAATCAAAAAGTGGGATGTTCTACCAGATCATGTAGCAATAAAATTGATTGACTATGCAATTTCGGCAAAAAGTTTTTACCTAAGTTCACTATTTATTCAGAGCTTCACTAGGGCAAGATTTTCTTAGTACAAAAAAACTAATATTAACTAGTGTTAATCAATTCATTACCTTTTTTCCTTTAAGCTTTCCCTTTTTTTCTGATAACACAAATAAGTTACAGATTAGGTGCTAGATCTCATAACCTAACTTCTCTTGTTTAGATAGAAAACTAATACTCTTTTTTCCTAGGATGGTAATATAAGATAGGGGAAATTCTTTATATTATTTGAAAAGCCTGAAATACGTAGTTCTAATTTTTGAGAAATAACGTATTTTCTACGTTTTAATTGTTATTAAGCCTCCATTTTAAGCCCTAAAAAAAATATGAGGTGAAGCTTGGTCAAACAATTTACAAAACGAAATAAATGCGATCATCCTGATATAGTTTGTAGATTTATTGCATATTATTAATAGGTATACCCAAATGCTGTTTGTGTAGTTGACGAGCAATCGAACTAAGTTTTATGCTTCTTAGTGTAAATTCTTAAGTGGCAACGCAAAATTAACTACATAGTAATTCCAAGTAATTACTTAAGTCCTATTACTAGAGTTATTCAGAAGGAATGAGGCTACAATATATAGCCTCGATTAACCATTTTTTCTGCCTCAAGGTATTCTTGAAGGCTTTTGAGATAGTGTGATCATCCGCTAAATGATCACCATAAATCACACTGTAACTTATTTGTAATTTATTTTGCTTAACTACTTTAGGATTTGTACTACTTTTAATTGAATCAAGCACTGAAAGCGGCAAAATTTCAGATCCTGCACTTCGTATCACTCTGGATAGATTTACCCCTATTAGAGAAGACAATAATCTCAAGAATCCTATTTCTTTGCTCATCAGCTAGATTATGCTGCTGTAGTGATGTACGAAGTTGTGTTCGATAATCAAGATGAAGACTTAGCCCTAGAACTTTCCTATTCTATTTCCGAAGGGGAAATCGGTTTTCCAGAATTAGCTCCTCAATATATTGAGGAGCTGGAGTTAGGACGCTGTGGGGATATCGAGGATTAATAACAGGAAGTGCATTTGATTTTAGTGGAGGAAATTATTCCTGCCCAATTGGATGAGCAGCAAGGATCTCAGAGGGTTGCCACTTTGTTTCAGTCTTGGTTGCAGCAACAAATTGAGCAAGTTGAGATTCTCCGAGAATAAGTTCGGTCCCGTCCCAGCTTCGGGGGATAATATCCCACAAGGGCATAACATCAAGCGGGAGCGAGATAATCAGTCTCACTAGTCAGGTTTTTTTTGTCGAAAAATATGTCACAAGGTATCACGATCAAAAACGAATATATTCTCCATCAAGTCCAGCTATCATTTCAAATTCCTCAGATAATCGCAGGGATTGTGACCCATAAGATTATTACAACTGCTTTAGCTGAGCCAGAGCTCAAAGTAGCAACTGAAGAATTTCAGAAAGCAGCCAACAGGATGCCATTAATGAATCAACTTGGGAGTCCTAACCCAACCCGAACCAGGCTAGAAAAGCATAATTGGTTTTTAGATGATTTTGAAGAAATAGTTGACCACAATTGGAGCCGTATTAAGTTAGCTCACCAATACATCCAGCAACTAGAGTTCCGCCACCGTTGGGGATATAGGGGATTCGTCGAATGCCAAGAGAGTAAACCAGAAATGGCTAAACTCATCATCAATCCTGATAGTCAATTAGTTACCGTCGAAGATCCTTCTCCCACTATTTCGGTACTTTGGGATCAAGTCGTACAAGAAGCTGTGATTAATACTGCACCGGGTCCTACCATAGCATCCCGAGCCTATAGTATGGTGCATACAGCTATCTTCGATGCTTGGGCTGCCTATGATTTGACTGCGATCTCTACCCAACTGGGAGACGATTTACAACGTCCTGAATGGGAAGTTACAGAAACCAATAAGCAAGAAGCCATCAGCTATGCAGCCTATCGAGTTTTGGAGGATTTGTTTCCCTCTCAAATAGATATTTTTGACTCCTTAATGGCAGAGCTGGGATATGAGCCAGAGAACAATACAACAGATACGACTACACCAGCAGGAATTGGCAATGTTTCTGCCCAAACTTTACTCGATTTTCGTCATCATGATGGCTCTAATCAATTAGGAAACCATCCTAATGGAAATGGCAATCCCTATTCTGATATTACAAATTACCAGCCTGTCAATAGTATCGATGAAACCCTCAACATTGAATTATGGACCCCAGAATTTGTTCCCATCGAAGATCCTAACGGCTCTGTCCAACAATTTCTGACTCCTCAATGGGGAAAAGTGATTCCTTTTGCCTGGGATTCAGGAGTAGAATGTCGTCCCGTCGCTCCAGAGCCTTTTTTATTAGTAGAGGGCAATGTTGATTTAGCTGCCCAAACCATTACTCTAGAAGATGGGTCAGTATTAAATATTGAACTCAGTTTAGTTGGCTCAGTTATTAATCCTGAATTTATTAATCAAGCAACAGAAGTAATTGAATTTAGTGCCAATCTCACAGATGAGCAAAAATTAATTGCCGAGTTTTGGGAAGATGGGGGCGGAACTTCTTTTCCTCCAGGGACGTGGATGACTTTTGGGCAATTTGTTTCGTCACGAGATGACCATAGTTTAGATGATGATGTTAAGTTATTTTTCGGTTTAAGCAATGCGGTTTTTGATGCCGGAGTTGCTACCTGGGAAGCCAAGGTTTTTTATGATTATGTCCGTCCGGTCAGAGCAATTCGAGAACTCGGAAAATTAGGTTTAATTGGGGAATTCAACTCAGATTTAGGAGGTTTTGCTATTGAAGCTTGGCAGCCTGATTTGGGAACTCAAACCATCTTAGCTACGGATTTTATTCCCTATCAAAATCCTGGTAGTGATCCTTCTCCACCTTTTGCTGAATATACTTCAGGACATAGTGCTTTTAGTGCCGCAGGCGCAGAAGTACTCAATCTCTTTACTGGTAGTGATGAGTTTGGAGCTTCCGTAACCTTTGCACCAGGAGAGTCTCGCTTTGAACCAGGTAGTACTCCCGAAGCACCAATAACTTTAGAATGGGATACTTTTACTGAAGCTGCCGATGAAGCCGGTGTTTCTCGTCTCTATGGTGGAATTCATTTTGAGGATGGAGATCTTAATGCTCGTATTTTGGGAAGAGAAGTCGGCAATGCGGTTTTTGAACAAGCACAGTTTTACATCAATGGTGGAATAGGGACAGAACCACTAGAGGATTTTTAATTTTCTCTGCATTATACACTGGTTTTTAAAATCGGATTTAGTATAACAAGGTAGGTTGGGAGAATCCGTTTTCGTTTTTCTTGACTATCAGTATAAGCGATCGCTAATAGATAAGGTGTTAGTCGTTCATTTCTTTATAAGCAACAGAAGAGAGGGAATCAAGCATTAGAAAAAGAGGCTACCAACTTAAGACGGGACAACACGGATTTTCACGGTAAGTTATGAGACCCTAATTTTTGGCTTTCAATTATGAAATTGAAGCCCCCTGAAATACCAGTTCCTTTTCGCCGAGCCAGCGAATTTGCCCATCTTGAAATCTCTCCATAGAAGTAAGGAGCGTTGGTAAATGCCTCTTCTTTTTCATTTGGACAATGATCTTATGGTCAGTGATTTTCACCTGGAGTTTTTTGACCAAGTTTTCTGGTAAACGCAGTCGAGCTTGGCAATAAGCACTATTATCTTAGTCACGGGATTTTTTCTCCCTGTGCTGCTAGCCAGGCGATGATTCGACTAACTGCATTATGACAAGTTTTATCTGCGTCTAGAACTTGTGATAAAAAAGCCCACAAAGTAACTATTGGAGAGTATAATCTTTGTCGATATTTCACCTTTTCTTCT
>JASJDB010000166.1 GCA_030065315.1 Xenococcaceae cyanobacterium MO_167.B52
AGTTCCTATTGCATCCTGTAACTGGGGGAGATATTGTTCTAGGGAAATCAAATTTTGACCCAACTGTAAATAGGTATTTCCTTCCTGTTCGACTTTTTCCACTTCAAAAAAATTCATCGCTGGACTACCAATAAATCCTGCAACAAACATATTAATTGGGTTGTTATATAGATTAGTGGGAGTGTCCACTTGTTGCAAAATACCATCTTTCATTACCACAATGCGATCGCCCATAGTCATCGCTTCTACTTGATCATGGGTAACATAGATAAAGGTAGTTTTCAGTTCTTCATGAAGTTTACTAATCTCTTTTCTGGCTTGTACTCGCAACTTCGCATCCAGGTTAGATAAAGGCTCATCCATCAAGAATACTGCTGGTTCTCGGACAATTGCCCGACCGACTGCTACCCTTTGGCGTTGACCACCAGACAGCTCTTTGGGTTTACGTTTCAGCAGTTTCTCTATACCTAACTGTTGGGCTGCACCATAGACACGCTGCTTAATTGCTGCGCGGGATTTTCCTTGCAACTCCAAACTGAATGCCATATTTTCAAAGACACTCATGTGAGGATAGAGAGCATAGGACTGGAATACCATCGCAATATCCCGATCTTTGGGAGGTAATTCGTTAACTCTGCGATCGCCAATACAGATTTGTCCTTCAGTAATAGATTCCAACCCCGCCAATAGTCTTAAGCAAGTCGTTTTTCCACAACCCGATGGTCCAACAAAGACCAAAAATTCACCATCCTCAATGTTCAGATTCAGGTTTTTAACAGCAACATAATCTCCAAATTGCTTTGTCACTTGTTCAAAAGTTACATGAGCCATAAATAATTGAATGGATTGGAAAGACAATTACCGCCCATTAAAGCGAAAGATCGGCAAAATAGTCAAAAATAATCCCAGTTCTCAAAAAAGTTAGTATTAGTATAGGAGGATCTAACTGATGAAAATATTACTAATTCATGGTCTTAGTCGAACTCCCTTATCACTGCTTGGTCTTGAGTGGTACTTACAACAGACAGGAAGAAAAATAGAACAATTTGGTTATCTAGCTGTTACAGAAACCTTTGAGCGCATCGTTAAGCGTCTTCGGATGCGTCTTGAAACCATAGCTAGTGAGGGTTCTTATGGAATTGTGGCACACTCTCTTGGCGGATTATTGACCCGTGCAGCTTTGGGATTAGGTTCTATTAAGTTGCCACAACATATTGTTATGTTGGGTACACCAAACCAACTACCACGCCTGGCACCACACGCTTGGCGACTACTACCTTTTAGATGGTGGACAGGTCAGTGTGGATTTAACTTAACCAACCCCGATTTCTTTGCATCCCTTGCACCACTTGAATCTCCTTACACAATTGTCGCAGGAACTGGAGGACCTAGAGGATTCTGGAGTCCCTTTGGCGATGAGCTTAATGATGGCATTGTAGCTCTCAATGAAACTCGATTCTCTCCTGATGATTCCATAATTCAGTTACCAGTTATGCACACATTTATGATGAATGACTCCCGTGTTCAAAAGAGCGTAGTACAGGCTCTTAATATTTAAGATTAACTGCCCAAACAACATAACTTAAAGCCTTTCTTTTCTTCTTCTTGAGATAATTGATCAAGTTCTTGCTGCATTTGTTCACATACTAGATGATAACATTCTTCTACATATTCGCGATCGCGAGATGCCTCCTCACCATATCGCTCAAGGATAATAGGCGGGCACACTCTAGTGTGTAATTTGATTGGTAGGGGAATATTGGGCAAAGGACCAACACCAACCAACCAAGGTAAGCCAAGATAGATAGGAAATACACCAGGATTGACCCCGCCTAACCAGGGCATACCCAAGTGATGCAGTTGCTGCAATTGAGGATAAATATCTGCCAGCACAATTAAAGTAGAGTGCGCTCCATGAGAGATAAACGGAATAATTGGCACTTCTTCCTGTAAGGCTATTTTGATGAAGCCTTTATGACCATGAAAATATATCTTGTTTCGTAGAGAGTAGGGGCGAAATACATCTTTAGCTCCCCCTGGATAGATCAAAACAGCAGCATCTTTTCGTAAGGCAGCCCTCACCATATCAGGATGGGGTTGAATCGTACCTACTTGTGTTGCTAAACGAGCCAAACCAGGTAGAAATTGCCAGATTTTGGGTTCCATTAAGGCATAAGCTAAACGCTCTGTACCAAAGTTCTGAAACCAATCATAGGTCATCATCACCGTATCAGGGGCAGCTAATCCCCCATTATGAGAACCGATCAATAGCACTTTTCCTGTTTGAGGAATGTTTTCCCAACCATCGGTTTGGACTCGAAAGTAATATTGATACACCAAACCAAAAAAAGGCATTAACTGTTCAATTATTTTGGGATTACGATCCTCTAATGACCAACCTGTAAAGGTGTTGGGGTTTGCAGAGGAGGCTTTGAGATATAAATCAACCACAATTCCCGCAGATTCCATCATCGAGACTAAAGTTTGAGGCGGTTGATAGTTCATTAATTGACCTGTAAATACTCTTGTTATTAAGAGTTGAACCTATATCTATTATTATAGTTGGAAAGGTTTATCGCGATCGCAAAACTAAAAGAGAACTGATCAAACAAGCAGCAACAACATTAGAAAAAAGTACCAGAACTATTCGTCGAATGGTGTCAAAGGTCGAACAAAAAGGACTAAGGCATCGCGCAAAAATAAGTTAATCTTCTCTAGGTTAACATCCTAAAAATTCTGCTATCTCTTGATAATTTTTGCCATCATTTTCTAAGAGAAATATTAAAATTTTTTTTCTAACCTCTGGTCTGGTTTCTATTTTTAAAGCCTGTTGTAAGTACTTTTTATCGTCTGATGAAAGAAAATTCTTAGTTGGCATTTGTTGAGCACTCTTTTTTTTCTCTCCATATTATAAGCTAACTAAGTGCGTCTAAGCTCACGACTACAATGCTTTGGGGTTAGTCGCTGGAGACTTCATGCCAGAGTGTTAGCCCTTTTAGAGAGCGTTCCCCAGGTTTTTGACCTAGTAAAGAAATCCCTAGACCTAATAATACTGCAACAGGGGCAGTAATTGCGGAACGCCAAATCCCAGGAAAGTTAAACCAGCCAATTTCTGAACCAACCAGAAGTAAGATCACAGCTGTAACAGTACCATAAAATGCGCCAGTAGCATTAACGCGAGGAACCAGAACTCCCATCAGAAAAATTCCTAGTAATGGACCTAAAAACATGGTGGTATAAGTAACTAGGAATGGTAGTAAAGATTCTCCTGTTGAGGCAACATAAAATGCTGAAGCAATGCCAAGAATACCCCAAATTACGATCAAACCTTGGGCAACCTTAAGAGATTGAGATTCAGTTGGTTCTGATGGAGAATAACGTTGATAAAAGTCAACTGTCATACAAGTAGCAAGAGAATGAAGTGCGGAATCGATAGATGACATGGCAGCAGCGAAAATAGCTGCTACTAATAATCCTGAAGCACCAGGGGGAACCTCATTAACAATAAAATAGGATAGAATCCCATCTGGCTTGATATCATTGGGCAGTCCTGCATTGAGTGAATAAAAACCAAATAAAAGGACTCCCAGCATAAGAGTAGCAGCAACACCAACAAACCCAGAAAACCACCCTAGTAAAATTGCCTTACGCGCTGACGGGACATCTGCACAACAGACATAACGCTGCACAGATTGCTGGTTTGTTCCTGCCACAGCAAAGGCAAGTATCCCATAGGCTAATAATGCCGTTGGTAGTGAACGAATTGATGTAGGTTCCCAAGATAGGTTGACCATTGCTAGTTTTCCCCCTTCCCCTGCTGCTTGCCAAAGTTCTCCCCATCCACCAGAAACTCCTGATAGAACAGTCCCAATACCAGCAGCCAAGCCAATGAAAATCATCCCAAACTGAAGTACATCAGTCCACACCACTGCTGTAATACCACCCGCCACAGTATAGATAATTGAAACAATACCAACTAGGAAGATTGCCATATACAATGGCAACCCTGTGACCGTTGCCACAACTAGGGAAGCAGCATATAAAAGTCCTCCTAATCGGGCTATGACAAAAAGTAAAAAACACAAGGAACCTAAAGAACGAGTTTTCCCATCAAAACGTTTCTCTAGATATTCATAGGCAGTTGTTAGATTTAACCGCACAAAAAATGGCACAAAGAGCAGGATTACTAGACCATAACCAATCAAGTCCCCTAACTGAAGTTGCAGATAGAGAAACCCGTGATTATAGCCTTCTCCAGGTCCCCCAAGGAGTGAAGCTGCGGAGAAAGATGTGGCAATAATTGAGAAACCAACTGCCCACCAAGGTAGTTGTCGCGAGCCTCGAAAATATTCATCGGTATTGCTTTGCCTGCGACTTGCTGCAATTCCGATTCCGATGACAATTATGGCGTAAACTGCAACAACAAACCAATCTATCGCACTCATGAGACTGCTCCATAAATCATAGACAAACCTAGACAGACTAGATTTGAGAATTTTTTACTTCCTGTTTCACAGTAGCAACGTCGGCGTTAACTACTCCACAGACTTTCACGGACAAGCCATCCGCATATCTAGCTAAATTGATACTAGCATTCCAATCGCGGGGTAAAAATACCCCACAATTATTACAGGTAAACCATCTATCTGAGAGGGTTAAATCCTGCTTGAGATCTTGGCAGTTACAACAGGTTTTACTACTAGGGTAGAATCGCTCAACAATAACCAATTCCGAACCATACAAAGGACATTTATACTCTAATTGACGACGAAATTCATAAAATGCTTGGTCTGAAACAGCTTTACTCAGTTTGCGGTTGGCTAACATACCTGATACACATAAATCTTCGATAGCAATTTTTGACCAAGTTTTAGCAATATAGCTAGTCATATTATGGAGATAATCACGACGAATATTGCTGATTCGACGATGTAATCTGGCTATTTTAAGTTGTGCCTTGTGCCAATTAGAAGAACCAACAACTTTCTTACGATTAAGATATTGTAGTCTAGATAGTTTTTTTTGTAATTGCCTGTAAGGTTTGAGGGAAGGAAAAATTTCTCCATTACTTAAATAAGCCCAATCTGAAATTCCTAAATCTATTCCAATTGTTTCGGCCTTTAATGCTGGCTTTTCCCTTTCTTGCTCAAAAGCCAAGCTAATATACCAATCACCAGCTTGTTTGCTGATAGTGATTTTCTTGACCGCAGTTTGAGGACATCCCTCAAAAGTATTAACCCATCCGATAAATGGTAACTTGATTCTCGTTCCACCTATGGGAATAAGCTTTCCTCCTGCATCAATAGTAAAACTATCGCTCCTGCCTTTTTTCTTAAATCGGGGAAACTTGCTCAACCCTTGAAAAAATCGAGAGTAAGCATTGTCTAAATCCCGAAAAGCAAACTGATAAACCCTGGAAGATAATGTACTCTGCCAGAGATAATTAGGCTTAACATGATTGGTATAAAACTTCTTGAGTTCAGTGGTTTTAATCTTGATTCCTTCGGCATATAGCTTAATTTTAGTAGCTAATCCCCAATTATAAACCCAACGACTATATCCAGCGTGTTGTGCCATTAGCATACGCTGTGCCTGATTGAGTTTTAACTTGGTACGGAATCCTAGAAGCATTTATAGTCAACATTGAACCTTTTGGTATTTTGTTAGATTTTGGGTATTTATGTCAAGGTTTTTCCTTAGATCTTTGGTTAAGTTTTTTGTATAATTTCTCGAACCATAAAGACGACAAGAAAAACAATGGACGATACTTAGTAAATCTTCAACTAATTCCTCTTGGGGAGAGGATGATGGTTGATTAACGACAATAATCGAACAATCATTTTCTGTTGCTAAATATTCGACAAAATCATAGGCGAAGCGACAAAGACGGTCTTTATGGGCAACAATTAACGTCTCTATTTCTCCCGATAAAATACGGGAAATTAACTTTAAGAACTTTCTTCTTTTAAAGTTCAATCCGCCTCCGATCTCAGACATCCACTCATCTACCATCAAGCCTTGACCCAAGCAAAATTGCTCCATTGCTAATATCTGGTTTTGTAATTCTGGCTTTTGTGCTGAAGATGATACGCGAGTATAAACTACCGTTTTCCTTGAAGGTTTTGATACCTCTTTACCCAAAGCTATTGCTAGGTCTGACTCTAAATAGTACCTATGTCCTGATGGGGTTCTTTTCGCTGGCAGTTTTCCTGTTTCATCCCACCGATGAAGTGTTTTAACGCTAACTCCAACTCGTTTCGCAAATTCTCCTGGTCGCATCCCAAATTTTCCTAGACATTTTGTCTAAGATTGTACTGCTTTGTCTAGTAAATTTGCTACTAGACTAAAGCTCTGGACTCCTGATGTATTTGAGAAACTAAATCTATCAGATATAAGATAGACGATTCCAAAACACCAGACAAATCGGGTGAAGATGTCAAATAATGGTAGTCAAACCTTGAGCAATTATGTGAGATCGAGGTGTACCACTACATCGTCAAAGTCCCTATCACCCCCGCCGGCGATGTCCTCAAAGCCAAAGGTATTGTCTGCTAAGAGACGAACATGATCTACGCCATCGGAATTGGCTCCTAAATAGGCGAAGTAGATGGGGGCAGCATCAGCCAGAGCATCTTCCACAGTGCCATCAGCAATTAGGAATGGTGCTAACAGATCTCCTCCCTCAATGGTAGTCGAGCCGCTGTCATTTTCACCCAACACTATCACCCTCTGAGCTAGAGCTGCTTCAGCATAATTTGAGTCGTCAGCGGTAATTAATTGACCGGTTAAGGGATCGCGAATGTCACCAGAATTATTAGCGATGCGATAGAAACCAATCGTATTGTTAAAGCTAGAACTTTCAAGGATAGAGGCTGTTACTTCTACTGAGCGTTCGGCAGCGGAAGTTAAATCCAATATTTCCTGATACGCTCCTCCTTGGGAATCACTGCCCAAAGGCGTTAATTCAGTAGTGATTTCTGCCATCAGTCTTAAATCGTTGAAGTCCCTATCCCCACCGCCAGATTGGTCTTCCCAATTGAGTTCAAATTGACCAGCAGCAATGCTAGAGGCAGTTAAATGCTCGAAATTGTCGTCATTAGCTGCTGTAGTCGCAAAAAATACCTCTGCTGGAGAGCGCCCAGCCTCTAAGTCATCTAGAACATTATCTACAGTATCGTTTTGCACCAGGAAGAAGCCTAGGTTGTCAGTAGGACGAAAACCACCGATAATCCGCGTTGGGTTGTCCCCAAAGAGGTTGTTAGTTTGACTCAGAGAGGTGAAGATGACTTTACCGCTATTGAGAGCAGCTTCCATATAGCCCTCTTGACCAGGAGCAATACCATTAATAGTACCTAGCTCGTCGTCAACTACATATACCCCTAGCTCATTAACAAAATTCGCTTGGTTGTCGGTGAGGGAGAACTTGATTCGGACTTCGGATTGGTTGGTGACATTGACTGTGGCAGTTTCCCTATTGCCCTCTTCGTCTTCAACGGTATAGGAGAAATTATCGGTATAGTTTTGATTATCACCCCCAGTAATGCTGAAAATACCACCATTGCCAACAGTTTGCAGGATTGAGTTTTCCTCAGATTCATCAGAGGTATAAACGATCTGATCATCGGTAGGATCGTCAGGAGTTCCGTTGTCGTCAATAACTGCTTGACCTCGAACCGGCTGTGTGACTGAAATAATAGTGAGAATTTCGTCTTTGGGGTCGGTATCATTTTTTAAAACATTGATCTGGACTGAGCGTCCTGGTTCTGTGACTCCCTGGTCATCAGCAGCATTGGGTCGATTGGGGTCAACCAAGACGGTTACAGTTGCCGTTTGCTCATTGCCTTCTTCGTCTTCAACGGTATAGGTGAAGCTATCTTCTCCGACAAACGCGGGGTTGGGAATGTAAACCACCCGATCATCACTGGGATCGTTGGGAGTTCCATTGTCGTCAATTGTGACCGTTCCATTTTCCCCGTTGCTAACTCCCACTAAAATTAGGTCGTTGCCATCATTACTCAGTACGTCGATTGCTACTTCGCTATCTGGGGCAGTGCCACTACTGTCATTATTAGCGCGAGAGGGTTCTGATACATTGACAGCAATGGTAGTACTAGTGAGGTTGCCGTTGGCATCTCTAAATGTATAATTAATGCTGTCTTGTCCAATAAAACCAGGATTGGGAGTATAAATCAGGAAACCACCCTCGGAGTCAATGGTAACAGTACCATTGTTGCCATTGGTGAAATCAGTAATGACAATGGGATTTTCATCGGGGTCGATGCTGTTAACCAAGGGATTGAGAAATAGAGGCGTGTCTTTGGGAGTAGTAGCTCTAGAATCTTGGGTAAGTTCTGAATCCTGGAAATCAGGTACACCATCTCTATCAGTATCGGGAACTCCGCTCTGGCTAGAACCACCAAAGCTGTTACTATTATCAACAGAACTGAGAAGACCATCGCTGTCAGGATCAGAACCATCAACACGACCATCCCCATCGGTATCGGTGAGACCCGCTTCTTCAACATCATTGCGACCATCATTATCACTATCGAGGTCTTGGAAATCAGCTTGACCATCCCCATCCGTATCTAGGGCAGTGCCATTATTGTAGTTGGGCGTACCGCTATCACGAGTGGTTTCTACCCCATCCGCTAGACCATTGTTGCCAAATTCATTGTCAGAGTCAATCACCCCATCGTTATTGGTATCGAGGGCAGCAATTAGACTGGGGCTGAGTCCACTTTCTTGTAAATCGGTAATGCCGTCATTATCACTATCCAGGTCGAAGGCATTGGGAATACCATCTCCGTCCGTATCTTGGTTGCCTTCATCGGTATCGAGGATGCCATCGTTATCATCATCTAGGTCTAGGGCATTAGGAATGCCGTCTCCGTCGGTATCAGGAGCCAGAGGACTGCCGAAGCGGGCATTGTTATCTATCTCATCAGCCAGACCATCCCCATCGCTGTCAGCGAGGTTATCAATGATGCCATCACCATTACGATCCAGAGCAGCATTACCAGAAATGCTAATGTCAAAGATGCCATCATTATCACTATCGGGGTCGAGGTAGTCGGGCTGGTCAGTATTATCGGTGTTTTGAGGAGCAGCAACAGGAGTAGTGTTACTACCAAATTCACTGTCATTGCCGTCAATGGCATCTATAATGCCGTCTCCATCGTTGTCTTGTCCATCAACCACCCCATCATTATTAGCATCCACCGCAGTAGGATTACCGCTTTCGCTGAGGTCAGAGATGCCATCCCCATCACTATCTAAATCCTGGAAGTTAGCTTGCCCGTCTCTATCGGTATCGGGAACGGAAAGAGGAGTACCGTTGTTGTTGGGGTCAACAGTATCAGCTAGTCCATTGTTGTCGCTATCTGTGGGAACCCCATTACCGAGGATGCCATCTCCATCGGGGTCACTGCCCCCAGCTTCGGTGACATCTAGAATCCCATCATTATCACTATCCAGGTCTTGGAAATCAGCTTGACCATCCCCATCCGTATCTAGGGCAGTGCCATTATTGTAGTTGGG
>JASJDB010000167.1 GCA_030065315.1 Xenococcaceae cyanobacterium MO_167.B52
CATTCTGCAACGGGACAACATTTGATTGAGATTCCATGGGGTCTAAGTGATTTTGGTCTGATTCCGAATTGGCTTCAGGCACTTGTTCACAAGCAATCAAAGCTACCAGTAACATAAATACGGTCACTAGTCTTTCAGTTGTACTTCTAAGATTGTGAAACATAACGCCAAGCCACCAAAACCCTTTAATCTTTATAGTGACTTTATACCCTGGTAAAAATCTCGATTATATTCCACATTGTCTAGTGTCACAGTTAAAGGTTTACTTAGTTATTTAACAATGAAGTTTTAATTATTAATATGATAAAAAGTTAAGGCTGTATTGCCGTATGCTTTAGTCCGATTGATAGTTAATCCTGCAATAGCTTGAGGTTGCCAGATTTTAGGATTATGTTCTACCGCCATTGCTCCTGGAGTTGCCAGTAATTCATAACTTACGATCGCATTTAATACGGGTTCGTATAAATCACTATTATAGGGAGGATCGAAATAAATTCTGTCAAACTGTGTCCCCTGTAAACTCGCAAGTTTTACTGTAACATCACCTCGAATAATCCGAAAGGTTTGCTCGGAAGTTGCTATTTGTTGCCAATTGTGGCGGATAATTTGACAAGCCTTACGATTTTTTTCCATGGCAATGACAGAAGTTGCACCACGACATAAGGCTTCTGCACCCATCGAGCCATTACCAGCACAAATATCTAACCAACTGCATCCTGTAATAGTCCCCTGCCAGATGTTAAAGAGAGCCTCTCTAACTCTAGCAGAGGTAGGACGAGTATTTTGCCCTGGCAAGGTTTTTAAGAGACGATTACCGTATATTCTCAAGATTTAGTTGAATTAAACTGCAATTTTGCTATTAACCAGGGTAACGAAATTAGAAAGAATCTGTAACCCATGATCGGAGGATTTTTCGGGGTGAAACTGTACCGCCATAAGATTATTATAGGCGATCGCAGCCGTTACTTTTTGAGAACCATGAGTTACTGTAGCAGCATTAACAGAGGTATCTTGAGGCTCTACATAATAGGAGTGAACAAAATAAACATAGGGATTATTAGGTAATTGTTGCCATAAAGGATGATCGACTTGAGTCAACTCTAATTGATTCCAACCCATGTGAGGAATGGTAATTCCTGGTTCATGGTGAAACTTTTTTACTGTACCTGGTATCACTCCCAAACCCTTTTCTGTACCCTCTTCAGAAGCCTCAAACAAAATTTGTAACCCTAAACAAATACCCAAAAAAGGCTTACCAGATGCGATCGCATCTTTAATAGGCTGTTCTAAATGACGACTTCTAATATGTTGCATTGCTGGATCAAAAGCACCTACTCCTGGTAAAACTACGGCATCTGCTTCAGCAATATCTTGAGGGGAATCTGTTACTAGGGTTGTTGCACCTGCTTGTTCAAACCCTTTACAAGCAGAATGAAGATTTCCCATATCGTAATCAATAACAGCAATTGTCTTCACATTTCTCCTCAATTTTGATTCCTTAATTTCCAAGCTTGTGGCAAGAATCTACATCCTAAATTTAGATGGAATAATGCACAATCTTATTACATTTTACCCCCATAAAGTCAGAACAATTGCTGATGCTCCATAGGAAAGAGTTGGGAACTATATTATATGTGAGCGCAAGCAATGAATCTAAACAAACTACGATCATGTCAGAAGCATGGGACAAACAATTAGATCAAGCTGCGATCGCAGCAAATGACCAAGAAATTTACGATTTGATTGAGTAAAATCTTTAACGTAAATGGAAGACAATTTTGCTTAATAAGCAATAATTGACAGTAGTTATAACTTACTTAATTAATTTTAAAACTAATTCTTTGTTGATTGTTAATTAATTGAATAATGTCAGAGGAAAATCTCCCCAATCCAGCAAATATCCTAGTGGTTGATGATCGACCAGAAAACCTCAAATTGCTTTCAGTAATGTTAACAAAAAAAGGTTATACCGTTATAAAAGCAATTAATGGCGAATCAGGTATTCGTGAAGCTTTTGCTACTGCTCCTGACGTTATTTTGCTAGATATTAATATGCCCGATATTGATGGCTATGAAGTATGTCAACAACTTAAGGCTAATAAACAAACTTGTGAAATACCAATTATTTTTGTTAGCGCACTAAACCAAATCTTAGATAAGGTTAAAGCTTTTAGTTATGGAGCTAGTGACTATATTACTAAACCTTTTCAAATAGAAGAAGTTTCCGCAAGAATCGAAAATCAATTGTCTATTCGTCGTCTTCAGGAAAAATTAGAAACAAAAAATCGAGAATTAGAGAGGATTAATCTGCAACTCCAACAAGAAATCTATTCTCGCAGTGCAGCAGAAAGCGAATTAGCCAAGATAAATCAAAAACTTCAGACTTTGGCAACTGTCGATAGTTTAACTCAACTGGCAAATCGTTATCATTTTGAAAATTTTCTAGCCCAGGAATGGAAAAGAATGCGACGAGAAAAGTCTCCCATAGGGATTATCTTATGTGATATTGACTATTTTAAACTTTATAATGACAACTTTGGACATCAGGCAGGAGATATTTGTCTACAAAAAGTAGCACAGGGGATTTCTAGTCAGATAAGAAGACCAGCTGATTTGGTGGCTCGTTACGGCGGAGAAGAATTCGTAGTTATCTTACCAAACACTGATTCTAAGGGGGCATTAAAAGTAGCTAATAATATTCGTCAAGCAGTACAAGCTCTCAAGTTAGATCACCCTTATTCTCAGACCAGTGATCTAGTTACCATTAGTTTGGGAGTTAGTTCTACTATTCCCAACTCCGATAAGAGTACTGCCGAATTACTGACAATTGCCGATCAAGCTCTTTATGAAGCTAAAAAACGAGGACGCAATCAAGCAGTTCTACAATTAATTTAGGTTATTTTCTTCTGGTAAAAAGTTTAAAGTAGCTTGTTACTAAAAATTCTTTAATGGGAAATAAAATAAAAGTTATGGGATTAATTGTAACAATAATATTACGAATATCCCGTTGAGCAAGATTAACTATTTGTTTAGCCACCCACTCCGCAGACATAACACCAACAGGATTAAGATTACTTTTAAAAGGACCTAAAATCAGTTTGCGAACCACACAAGGAGCATCCAGACGGCGTAAACTTACTAAGTCTCCTAAAGTTCTTTTACTTAGTTCATAAAGAGGACTAAAAGCTGGATTAACCTCTGCTTCGGAGGTATTTATCCACACTTCTTTAGTGGCAATATCTTTATTGGTTTTTACAGTAGTAAAGAAAGTTTCCATTAATTTCCAAGCGGAAAAAGTATTTATTTCATAAGATTTAGAAACCGCATCTTTATTTCTTGCTTGATGAACATTTATCCCATGATTGATAATTAAAATATCAATTTTTTCTAAAACTGTGGCTAATTCTGCTTCTTTTCCAGTTTGCCAAGATATAGTTTTTATTGGTAATTTTTCCCCTTCCAGATCGAGATCAATAGTATTACTAGAAGAGCTGAGAGCTGTAACTTTTGCCCCTCTGAGATGGAGTTGTTTCAACAAGGCTATACCCAAAGTACCAGATGCACCAGTAACTGCAATTTTTTTGCCTTTTAAAGATAGAGCTGTACCCATTATTTTATCAATTAAGGTAAGAGTTCCACAAAAGTAAGCATTCTGATTATCAAAATGATGTCGCCAGTGATAAGTACGGTTGACAAATAATTTGGCAGGTAAGCTAGTAAACTCTCCCTGGCGGTGAGTAATATCAGTTATTTCATCCACATAGGGAATTCCTAAGCCTCTGGCGATCGCAGTAGCCAGAAAGCCTACAGTATATAGCGTACCAGCAAAAGCAGTCCACTGAGGAGATAAGTCCCAAGTATAGACTACACCATAACCTAGAAAGCTAAACAGCAACATTAGCAAAGCTTCTGGCACATCATTGTACCAATGTGCTTGACGGTAAATAGTTTCATTGGCTACGGATAAATCGGGACGAAACACCCGATGATGCCAGGAATGAAGACGGTATAAAGGTTGCCACACATGGGATAGGGCATGGTATATATCCCTGACTAATTCTACCCATAATACCGAACCAAACGCGATCGCTAATCCCCAAGAGACAGTATGTATCATTTATCTTGATAATAGTTATCTTAAGTATGTTTAAGTTTTTTAAATAGCAAATTTTAGCCTTAATGTCACCAAAAATGGCTACTTAGGAATATATATAATTAGAATTAGTAATCGCAACCACTATCAATTATTAAAAGTTAGCAAAAAAAATTAATATTTCATAAACTCCGATACAATTAAAGCATTGTCCATTTCCTAAAAGCACCATTTAGACGAGAACATCTAGAAGTAATTATGTCAGATAACCATTGGGAAGAAACGCAATCCACGGGAAAATTTGATCCTCTAGGCTCCTTTTTAGCAGAATTATCTGATTCAGAAGCTCAAGAAGAAGAGTTTAGAAGTGATTTTTTTCAAGGATCAGCAGGAAGGAGAAAAAAAGCTGCCCTAGTTCTGATGACAATTTGGATTTCAGTGATTACACTCAATCTAGTTTCTTGGGGTTACTGGCTAATTATTGGCTTAAGCGCATTGATCGGAATTCATATCGTACGCTTTTCCTTTGCTCCGTTAGAGCAACCCCCAGAACAACTATCAGAGGCAAGGTTAGCATCTGCTCCCGTTGTTTCCCTCCTTTTGGCTGCTAAAAACGAAGAAGCCGTTATTGAAGACTCTCTCAGAACCCTGTGCAATCTAGATTATCCTGAAGATAAGTATGAAATTTGGGCAATAGATGACCGCAGTACCGATAAAACGCCAGAAATACTTGATAATTTGGCTTTAGAATATCCCCAACTGCGAGTAGTACATCGTTCTGCTGCTGCTACTGGTGGAAAATCAGGAGCATTAAATCAAGTATTACCCCATACCAAAGGGGAGATCATCGCAGTCTTTGATGCAGATGCCCATGTCGAAAGGGATTTATTGCGTCGAGTTGTCCCCATGTTTGACCAAGCAGAAATTGGAGCAGTACAGGTAAGAAAAGCTGTTTCTAACGAATCTGAAAACTTCTGGACCAAAGGACAAGCAGCAGAAATGGCTCTAGATAGCTATTTTCAACAGCATCGTATTGCAGCAGACGGAATTGGGGAATTACGAGGTAATGGACAATTTGTACGACGTGATGCCTTAAGAAGTTGCGGTGGTTGGAACGAAGAAACTATTACTGATGATTTAGATTTGACTATCCGTCTTCATCTAGATAATTGGAAAATTGGCTTTTTGCTAACCCCTTCAGTTAGAGAAGAAGGAGTCACTAACGCAGTTGCATTATGGCATCAGCGCAATCGTTGGGCAGAAGGAGGCTACCAACGCTATTTAGATTACTGGCGTTACATTTTCAGCAGCCCTATGGGTTTCAGTAAAAGAATTGATTTACTTTGCTTTGTCCTCTTCCAATATATTTTACCCCCTGCGACTATTCCCGATTTCTTGATGATGGTAACTCGTCACAAATTACCAGTCCTTGCTCCCTTAACTGGGGTACTAGTATCCATGGTATTCATCAGTATGTTTAAAGGGTTAATGCAAATTAAAGCTACAGAAGAAAAGCTAACACCCCTTTCAGTACTTAAAACTTTGGGACAAGTTATTAGAGGCATGATTTATATGCTTCACTGGCAAGTTGTTATGCCCAGCATCACTGCTAGAATGTCTGTGCGCCCCAAACGCCTAAAATGGGTTAAAACTGTCCACGAAGGAATAGGAAAAGAGAGTTTTGAATTTTAGCTAGGTTAGCTAAGACTTTGCTTGTGATTGGTAACAAATACCTGCAATTGAAAAACAACTAAACCCCATCTAGTTTGAAGCAAGTAGTTTTGAGCTATCTGTTCGATGGAACAGGTAATAGGCAACAGTGATTAAAAATAAAACTACAGTTTTCTAAGTGTAGAGGGTTTAGTTAACAAGTATTAAAAATACTTGGCTTAATAAGCTGCCCACCGTATATTTACTACTAACTAAGGATACTTAGTTAATTAGTAAACATATATTCGATATGTGGAGTAAGATTAATGAATGGACTGATACTTTTGGCAATTTTCTTTTTTACTATCGTATTAGGTGGAGCAATAATATTTGAAACTTTTGCTTATAAAGGAGAACAGAAAACCCAAAAGAAATTTAATTTTTAACCCAAAAACCCTTGTGTAAAAACGAAAAAAATTATAAGAACCATGACTATAACAATAAAAATCAATTAGTCATGACCTACAACATTAGGATAAAACTAAACACCATTAATATACGACGGTTCTTAGACTTGTGAGGTACATCTCAATCAACAATTAACTAGTAGCGATAGAAATTTATCGCCAACAATTGCGAAAATCATGATGTACGCAGTTGTTCCTCCTCGCCTCTTTTAGACGCGAGGAGGAACAACAGTTAGACAACGGGGCGTATAAACTCTTGGGGAAACCCCAAGAGACAGCCCCTCCTTTTAAGTGTCCGTGAAATATGGTATTCTTGTTTGACTTAGCAAGTCGCCAAGACTTCTGAATTGATGGTGAGACTCCCAGTAATTGGACACCCTAGTTAAAAGATAACCACGGGAAAACCAAGGTTTGGTGTTGCCCACTCTAGGACTAGCCTTTACGAACAAAGCTTTCAGAAATAGCGAAACCAAATAGATAAAAATGGCTGAGTAAACCTAAATTAAAAGTAGGCTCAGAGCCACCTCTCTTAATCTCTCCTGAAAGGAGAGAACATATGGTCTTCCCCACCTCTCCTACCCTCTCCTGAAAGGAGAGGAACATTAGGTTTCCCCCTTGCAGGGGGAAGTTGAAGAGGGTGGGAAGGTTGGAAGGGGTAGGCGAGAGAGTAGCGGGTTTTTGGCTAACCCTTTAAGGATTCCTATCTCTTAAGAATCTCCGCCGCTTCTAGCGCGGAGAGTGTCAAAAAAATCAATTAAAAACAGGTTATATAAGTTTTCAAGATCATGGGAAATGTTCTGAGTTTAAGAGCATTTCCCATATTAATTTTAAGAGGCAACTGCTAAAACTGCTGACCCCTTAATCTTGCCAGCTCGCAAAGCATTCAATGCTTCATTAGCTTCAGATAGGGGAAAAGAAGTCACTTGGGTTTGAATCGGGATTTGTGGTGCTAAACTCAAGAAATCTGATCCATCTCGACGAGTCAAATTGGCAACAGAACGTAACATCCGTTCCCCCCACAAAATCTGATAAGGGAAACTAGGGATATCGCTCATATGAATACCAGCACATATGACTGTTCCACCCTTAGCAACAGCTTTTAAAGCTGCGGGAACTAGTTTACCTACAGGGGCAAAGATAATTGCTGCGTCTAATATATCTGGGGGGAATTCTTCCGAATCTCCAGCCCAAACTGCGCCAAGATTCAGAGCAAACTGTTGTCCTTGACTATCTCCCGAACGAGTAAAAGCATATACCTGTTTACCTTGATACTTCGCTACCTGGATTAAAATATGGGCTGCTGCACCAAAGCCATAAAAACCAATACGTTCTGCATCTTTGGTCATACGATAGGAGCGATAGCCAATTAACCCTGCACAAAGTAATGGTGCTGCTTGTAGGTCAGGATAACCTTCGGGAATGGGAAAGCAAAAATTTTCGTCCGCAACGGCATATTCAGCATAACCTCCATTAAGATCATAACCTGTAAATAAAGCGCGATCGCATAAGTTTTCCTGATCAGCCAAACAATAACGACAACAATTGCAGGTATGACCCAACCAAGGAACCCCAACGCGAGTTCCCAAGGGAAATTTAGTTGCTTTATTGCCAGTTTCGATTACTGTCCCGACAATTTGATGTCCTAGTATCAGAGGTAGTTTGGGTTTAGCTAGTTCACCATCAATAATATGCAAATCGGTTCGACATACCCCACAAACATGAACTTTTAATAACACTTGTTCAGGCTGTGGTTGCGGTACTGGTAATTCTACTGCTCGTAATGGCTCACCTGCTGTTTCTAAAATCATCGCTTGCATAGCAGTTACCAAAAAGTAATTAGTCTTAATTTGACAATAGCAAAATAATACTAGGGCAATCCTAAAACATCTGCTGTAAATATTAGGGTTAGGTAGCTTCTAGATAAATTCAAGATTTTAGAAATCGAAGTCATCCATACCACCAAAGTCATCCATACCACCGAAATCATCTCCACCAAAGTCATCCCCACCGAAATCATCCATACTACCGAAATCATCTCCACCAAAGTCATCCCCACCGAAATCATCCATACCACTGAAATCATCCCCACCGAAATCATCTCCAGCAAAGTCATCAGTCAAATCTAAGTCTTCAACACTGTCATCGAGGTCGCCAATATCACCGATCTCAACATCACCAATATCACCTATCACATTGATGCTGTCGTCGATGATGATATCACCACCCCAGCCTCCCCAGCCCCAGCCCCAGCCCCACAAGGCATCTCCAATCAATACACCGACAGCAAAACTGCCTAACCCAATGGCAATTCTTTCACCTGTATAATTTCTGTTTCTATAATTATTTCTGTAGACTTTCTTGTATGATCTTCGTGTGTTTGATCTAGTTGATGTATTGCGCTGTTGTGAAGATCCCCTTCCAGGCTTATAGTTTGGGTTAAGAGTACACAGGATTGTTCGATTAGACACATTATTAGGAGAACCAAAACTGAATTGATTATCCCGTTTGCGATAGCAGTCATATCGTTCTCGATTGCCAGGATAGGCGTTGGCTAGGGGGGCAAAGTTGATTAAAGTTATAAGCGCGATCGCAAAGTGGCACTTGTAGGCATTTGCTGCTGAAATAGCTGAATTAGAAAACTTTTTCATGTCAGATTAAAAGGGTAAAATACTTTGGATTAGTTCGGGGTTAATTGCCAGGAATTATTGCCTTTATTTAAGCAGTCGATTGGCAGTATCAATTTGCTCTGTTGAAGGAACAATTTCCATGACTTTGACTGCATCATTATTGCTTTTGAGTAAAGTTTGGATGAATTGACTTAGAGAAATTGTCTTGATTTTAATCGGCTGAGACTCGGCAGCAGAAATGCTTTTCCTGTAGGCTTGGATATCTTCCTCTACTTCTTTTTTTGTCCAATAGAAAGGAATGTAAGAATTGTTGTTGACATCTTGCCGAATCATATAATCTTCTTTCTCCCCAACCGCTGCGTAAAATAAAGGAACACCAATTTGTTCAGCATTCTTTGGTTTGCTGCCACTATTAGTCATTAAAGCTTCTGCTGAACGAACTTCTGAGAAAATGGGGACAATTTCTAGCGGTGCTTTTTGGGCTCGATTCTCTCTGGCTTCTTCCATAATTTCATAGACTTGGCTCAAACTAACTGGAAAGACGCTGAGATTATTTTTTAATTTCGGTTGTTTCTGAGTAAGACTTTGAAGAGTATCAATGGCATCTTGGGGATTGATAAAAACTAAAGCTAGGGAGGGGGTACTGTTGGCTCTACTGTTTTGGGAGCTAAGTTTGATCGGTACGGGGTTTCCCTCTCGATCAATAATGGTAAAAGTTGGGACATTCTCTAGTTTTTTGATAACCTCTGTTTCTGGTAATGCAAAAGTTACAAGAGGCTGAAAAAATAAACTTCCTAAAACTATTGCACTGATAAAGTTAGGTTTCATGATTAAACTAAACTACATATGACTTACTATTTATCCTACATTCAGTCAGCAGGTTGAAGAGGAGAAATATAATATTCTTATCCTAGGAGAGAATGTTACCTGGAAAAGTTCAACCAGGAGTAATTTTTCTGAATCTAGAATACATTGCTTCTTTCTTACCTCTGGAAAAAAAAGCCTTTGATGAGTTATTTGTTGATTCTTTCTATGCTTATCACAAAACCCATAATCCTACTTAATCCAAAAATGAGATTAGCCAATAATACTATAACCGTGATGACAAAAATGTTAATATTCTAATTTTAGTAGAAACTCAGTTTTGGTGGCTGAAAGAAATTGGCTTTACTGATGTGGATTATTTTTTTTAACTACTAGAAATTGCTTTGTTTGGAGGAATTAAACAATTAAACTTCATTGATTGAAGTATTATTATATAATTTGTCAAGATAGTTGATTCAAAAATTCACATATTCTGGAAATACTAAAGTGATTAGCTTAAATATGAATCAGTTGAGAGCAAAATTTTTTAAAAATCAAATAAATATAGATATTTTAGTACTTATTTATTTATTAACTTTAGGTCTTTTAATTCAACTACCTACTTTTTTTAAAGTTATACAATCAACAGATGAAAGTACCTTTATCTTGATGGGTCAATCTATACTTGACGGTCACTTACCATATACTGAACTATGGGATATTAAACCCCCCTTAGCATTTTTCTTTTTTGCTGCTGTTATTACTGTATTTGGAAAAAGTATTGTATCGGTAAGGATGGCAGGATCAATTTGTTTGATATTAGCTGGATTTTTCACTTATAAAGTTGGTAAAAAAATTTGGAACTATCGCACAGGTATTTTAAGCGGAAGTTTACTAATAATTATTGTTACAAGTGGCACAATTCCTGGAACACTTTTATTTCCAGTTACGGTTGCTACCATCGCAATTTTTCCTTTGGTCGCTGCATTATACGTAATAGTAAAATCAGAAAAAATAACTCATAAGGTTTGTTTGTTTACAGGTCTGCTAATAGGTATAGCAACTATGATTAGACTTAATCTTGCTTATAATGGAATATTAGTGGGTTTGATAATATTTTTTACTTTGCTTCAGCAAAAACCTATATCCATTAAAGGCATAGTTAAATGCGCTGTAGCCTATACTATTGGGGTTTTATTTCCAGTAATTATAACTTATATTCCCTACCTAATTACTGGTTATCAAGACTTGTGGTGGTCTTCAGTTATTTTGGCATCACTTTCTTATTCAAATACTGATCTTTCAATGTTAGGAGCCTTGGGAGCGCAGGCAAGATATTTATGGGCAGTAATTTCTAACTCATCTTCTATTGGCATTAACCTATTAATCTGGTTTGGAGGAGGTATTGGCTTATTAGCGTTACTAAGAAATTTTTCTAAGATGGAAAAATTAGAAAAAAGAAGAATAATTTTCCTAATTACCTTTTTAATGGCAACTGAAATTTCAATTTTAAAAGGAGGGAAAGCTTTTGGACATTATTATATTCAAATCTATCCATTTTTAGCTTTAATTACTGCAAAATTATTAGATTATTTATTATTTAATATTTCTAGTTGGATTACCATGATTTTTTTAGTGCTATCAGTATCTGGCATATTTCCTTTAATATTTTCAGAATATAATGAACTTGCTTTACGTATAATTCAAGGAAAACCTATTCCTTATGGAATTCCTTATAAAATCAAGGAATATTTACGGCAAGAAAATTATAATGGTGAACCAATATTTATTATCAATCATCATTTGGTTTACTGGCTTGTCAACTCTAAGCCCATGAGTAAATCAACAACGCAGCCCTACAATATTACTAATGACAAATTATTGCCATATATGACTAAAAAAAATGCTTCAACAGAAAGTGAATTAAAAAAAATTTTAGCCAAAAACCCCAAATATATTATAGCTAAATCATCATCCTCTTTTAGAGGTGAGGCGGGAAATATATTGAGGAATACTATCAAAAATCATTATAAACTTGTTAAAACAATTGATACAGTCAAAATTTTTCATATTCTTGAATGAATAAAACAATACAATAATAAGATTCAAAATAATTATTAAATCA
>JASJDB010000168.1 GCA_030065315.1 Xenococcaceae cyanobacterium MO_167.B52
TTTTTCATGTTTCTTTTTCAACATAAGCAATTTTAAGACCTTGATTGATATAAGCTTGTTTTAAGGCTTCTTCTTGGGATGATTGAGGATTTTCTGGCAATAAAGCTTGTTCAAATAAATTTAGTTGCTTGGGCTTATTATACCCATCTAATTCTAATAATCTATCTTCCAATTGTTGATGGGATTCTAAACTACTATCTGGATGAATATGATGAATTTCTAAATTATAATTTTTTAAGTGTTGACATAATAAAACAGCACGATGACAAGTAATGGGATCTTTTTCAGCGCACATTAAAGCAATATTATACTTTTGTGTCCCATTAATTACTCGCTCTATTCCATCCGAAAATACTTTTTGAGCAGCAATTTTCTCATAAATAGCTTTGTTATCAATGTAGCATTCTTCAGCTTCAGGTCTTGCGCCTAATTCCTTACCAAGAAATACATAACTTATTTGAGATTTTTTAAGATGGAATTTTAATTCTGCTTGATTAAAATGGGATAAATAACGACTATAAGGAGATGAACGGACATCCGCGATCGCGTTTATTTGATGTTCCTCTAATAATGCAATAAATTTTTCAACACTGTGATTGGAGTGTCCAATAGTAAAAAGTTTTGTGGACATAATTAAATTAAAATTATTTATTGTAAAACTTGACCCTTGACATGATATTATAAACATAATGGAAAAGGTGTGGAAAAAAAGCCTTTGATTCTCCCTAAAAGTTGTTTCCTAAAGAAACAGTCAACATACCCAAGTAGACAATAAATATAGAAAGAAAAAAAATCTAATAGAAATTAAGTTTTAATAATATCCATCTCATCAGAAATCAACGACTATATTAAAATTATTTCAATTTCACATTTTCAGAATCAAGATAGGAAATGAGAGTTAAGATAGAGTTATCGAGAAACCTCATGTAATTACTTTAAAAAGTAAGGAGGAACTAATGGAAACTGACTCTAGTTCAACTATTTCTCACTACGATCCTCACATTATTCCAGCTGAAACTGTAGCGCGAGCAGCAAGAGAAGGTAAGCATTTCGGTCATGTCGAACATGATGATCCTAACGATCACGAACATATTCATCTCCGAGATGGCTACACCATGGATCAAGAAGGGCTAATTAATAACTATGCTGTTGAGCCTGAAATGTATATTAAAGAGCCAGGAGACTTAAGAGAAAAAGAAGAAGAACTTAAAGCTAAACGTCGTCGTGAACTCCGCGAGTTATCGGAAGATGAAGAAGGTAAGTTAACTATGGAACACGACTGGCGACACAAAGGACCAGGGCTAATTTAGACCTACAAATAATTATCAGAGAATTCCCTTAAGGGGATTCTCTAGTCTTTTTCTACTTTCTAAAGTCTAATTTTTGCTCACACCAAAACCCTAGTTGATGTAATGTAAATATGCCTAAGCTTAACCAGTGCTGATACCGATTAGTTTTTTAATTGATATTGCTTATTCTAAGACTAGTCCAATCAATTGAATCGTATAGACGCGAGAACATTGTTCTAATGGTAAGTTAGAAACTAAGCCTTGGAGAAGTGACACTCTCGCAGCCTGAACCGGTGCGAGCTTTTAAACAACATTGATAGCGGAGGCATAGAATCAAAGATTCTCTCGAAAACGAGTGCTTGAACTACCAACTAATTTAGACTACTTGGGGGCGTGTCTGCCCATCTACTACTTCCAAACCATGTGGTTCGGTTGTAGATACCTTCTATCACATTCTGTATTTTGTCAATACAGATTACTTAGCTCCTCCCTAGCAACTTTTACCTGTCGAAGGGACTGCGTAAGGGAGGACTTTTCGACAGAACCATCTAGTTGCTATTCATAATTCAAGGTGCGTATTGAAAGTATTGTACAATGCCTAAAAGCCCTGCTAAATAAAGATTCTGTATCAAAAGTGTAAATCTATGACCAACAAGTTATCGCGGTCTCGCTGCGCGAGCCACTTCGTGTCCGTTTTCATCCCTGCCCCCTTAAACGGGGCGGGAATTCCCACTCGCATTTTAAAAAACCCTGAAACTAGATGAATGCAGCGATCGCGTAATTTTGTTCCATATATAAAACAGTAACGAGGATGCTACTCTTGCCATATTCGTGGTCAATTTGAGATTAATAAGGCAAGAATTCCTCTACAATCAAATATAGCGGTTCTCATTTTAATGAGATACAACTAATAGGCTGGTTTTTGTTGATTGTCTTAAAGGATACACCTACGGATATTTATAGTTGATTGTTAATTGATGTACCTCACCTACTAAAGAGAATTGGTATTATGAAAGAGCAATCTACTGGATTGGCTGAACTATACAAAAATGCCTTGCTAGAAAATGTCATTCCTTTTTGGGAAGAATGTTCTATCGATACAGAATATGGAGGATATTTTACTTGTTTAGATAGGCAAGGGAAAGTTTATGATACAGATAAATTTATTTGGCTACAAAATCGCCAAGTTTGGTTGTTTTCTTTATTTTTTAATCAATTAGAGCAGAAAAAAACATGGCTAGAAATTGCTCAAATAGGAGCGGATTTTCTGGCTGAACATGGGAAAGATGATGAAGGTAACTGGTACTTTTCTCTTAACAGAGAAGGTAAACCTTTAGTGCAACCCTATAATGTTTTTTCTGATTGCTTTGCTGCAATGGCATTTAGTCAATATGCTTTAGCATCAGGATCGGAATCAGCTAAAGAAATTGCTTTACAAGCTTACAATAATGTACTCCGCCGTAAGGATAACCCTAAAGGAAAATACAATAAAGTCTATCCAGGTACCAGAAACTTAAAAACTCTGGCTGTGCCAATGATTTTGGCTAATTTATCTCTAGAAATGAATTGGTTGTTATCAAGCGATCGCCTAGAAGCTATTTTAGATTCTACTATTAAAGAGGTAATGGAGGACTTTTTAGACTCTGATCAAGGTTTAGTCTATGAAAATGTTACACCTGAAGGCAACCATCTAGATTGTTTTGCAGGAAGATTAATTAATCCTGGTCATACCATCGAAGCAATGTGGTTTATGATGGATATCGCTCAACGTCGTCTTGAGCAAGATAATGGGAGACAAGAAAGAGAAGATAACAAGAATTTAATTAATTTAGCAGTAGATATTGTTTTAAATACTCTAAATTTTGGTTGGGATAAAGAGTATGAAGGGATTTATTACTTTTTAGATGCTAAAGGATATCCACCCGAACAATTGGAGTGGAGTCAAAAACTATGGTGGGTACATTTAGAAACCTTAGTGGCTTTACTAATGGGTTATCGATTGACAGGACGAGAAGAATGTTGGCAATGGTTTCAAAAAATACATGATTATACTTGGAAACACTTTGCTGATCCTGAATATGGCGAATGGTGGGGATATTGCGATCGCAGAGGTGATGTGTTATTAAATCTCAAGGGGGGAAAATGGAAAGGCTGTTTTCATGTCCCGCGAGCTTTGTATCTTTGTTGGCAAGAATTATCAGCGATTATTTGATCAGTTTTTAACTGTCTTTTATAGAACCAGATTTTAAGGGATTGTTCTTAACAGCAAAGCTGATCTTTTCACCAAACCCTATTTACCTAATTCTTGGGAACGACTATAAGCTGCTTTCACTGCTTCTATGGCAGCAGCACGAAACCCAGCTCTTTCTAGAGCTGCAACCCCTGCTATAGTCGTCCCCCCTGGGCTAGTAACTCGATCTTTTAACTCTGCTGGGTGTAAACCCGACTCTTTTATTAAAATAGCTGTACCCAAAACAGTTTGGATTGCCAATTGTAATGCGATCGCTCTAGGTAAACCCACTGCTACACCCCCATCTGCCAGGGCTTCGATCATTAAAGCTACAAAAGCTGGTCCCGAACCAGACAAGCCTGTAACTCCATCCATCATTGATTCTGGCACTTCTACCACTTGTCCCACTGCTGCAAAAATCTTTTTCGCTGCTTCAATATGAGCAGAATTAACCTTCTTGCCTGATGCGATCGCGCTTATTCCTGCTCCTACCGTTGCAGGGGTATTAGGCATTACTCTAATTACAGGACATTCAACAAAAGCTGATTCTAACTTCTCTAAAGTTGTACCAGCTAAGATAGAAATTATCAGAGCCTGACTGCTTCTTAAACTGGATAAATCCAGTTGACTCAGGAGTTGATCCAATATTTGGGGTTTAACTGCCAGCAACACGATCGGTGCTATTGCTACTACTATCTGATTCTCTGAAGTTACTTGTACCCCATACTGTTGTTGCCAAAATTCTCGTCTTTGACTTTGGGGTTCACTAACTAAGATGGTATTAGCAGGATAGATTTTTGCTGCTAATAAACGAGAGGCGATCGCTTCTGCCATCACCCCCCCTCCAATGATTCCTAGATTAATTGCATCTAATGCCATTGTTAACAATAAATGTTACTGTCCTATTGCAGCAGGTTCTTGCCAATAGTCGGCATTTTTAGGAGTAGGGCGACGCACTCCAGGATTATTAGAAATGGTTGTTAAATCGTCAATGATTTCGGAACGAATGGTGACTTTTACACAACTGGGAGTAAAGAGAAAAATACTTTCTCCTACTCTTTCATACTGACCATCCATAGCATAGGTACCACCAGACACAAAATCCACGGCTCTTTGCGCTTCTTCTGGATTCATCATATTAAGATTGAGAATCACCGATTTTCGGTCTCGTAAAGCATGAATAACCTCAGGCATTTCTTCAAAAGAACGAGGAGTAATCACCGATACTTCTGCATTACTATTAGTGATTCCAGGCATTCCTACAACATTACTCACTAGCTTTTCTCCCTTCTTAGATTTAGTTGCTTTGTAAAAATTGCGGTTATTTGAGGATGCAGCATCTTGAGACTCGTACTGAGTTACATCTGATTCAGAAAAATTCCTTTCTTCTTCGGGTTCATAAACTTCGTACTCATCATCGTATTGTTCTTCGGGAAATCCTAAGATATTTTTGATGTTGCTAAACATGATTTACATTTCCATTACTTCACTAATTAGACTAAAACCAAATCATCCCTTGTAAGGTCTAGATATGAATACCATCAGGAGAAAGGGAGCAACCATTCACTATCTCTCAACATAATTAGTAGAGTATTTAGAAAGTTGCTATTAATTAGACTTACTTTTATAAACCAAGTTCTAAGGATTGGCAATAATAAGATAAAAAATTAAATATTTATTACGGTTGTCCTTGAAGATTATCTAGAATAAGGAATTATGAGCTATTTCTACAGTATAAAAATACTAGGAATTAGGATGAGCTACTGCCTTTTTTTGATTTATTCCTGGGTTTATTAATGATAGTCAATGGCTATAATTCCCGACTCCTACTTGGCTTATATTTGTTCCACTGATTCCTGTTCTGTTGGCAATATCATATTACTTTGATTAATTTTAAAATTATAGAAAATAGGCTATTTGCTATTATTTATTCAGCAAAATTAACTTACTGTAGTATTGGTTAATAAAAGTTCAAAAATATGAGTACAACTAGTTTAATTTAAGCTCATCAATGCTAGTAAAATTACTGACTCACTACAGCAACATAATTAAACTAACGCACACCGACTACAGTCGGTCATACTAAATCCTGTTTAGATACAACACTTTAAATTTGTGGGAATTTAGAATACAAAATTTACAATTCAGAAAGGTTTAAGCTAATTCTACGCTTTAAACTAAAAGTATACTTTGGTAAGCGGATTTAGTATCACTACGAACTACCAACTACCAACTCACCTTAAATACCTTAAATAGCTCTTTGACCAAAAATTACTGTACCCAAGCGCACCATAGTTGCTCCAGCTTTGATAGCTAATAAATAATCTCCAGACATTCCCATAGATAACTGATTCATCGTCAAATTAGACCATTGTTGCTGTTGGATGGTTTCAGCTACTTTTCGGGTTTGGGTAAAAGCAGCTAAAATTTGCTCTGAAGTTAAACCTAGAGGCAAAATTGCCATCAAACCTTGAATATTAAGATGATCGCAAGAATTGAGTTGAGGTAACGCTGCAACTAGTTCTGATACTTCCCAACCGTATTTATTCGGATCTGGTAGAATTTTGACTTGGAGTAAAACTTGAGGCGATATAGATAATTCTAATGCTAAATTATTCAGCTTTTTAGCTAATTTTAAACTATCTAAGGAATGAATCCAAGAAAAATGCTCTAATACTTTACGGGCTTTTTTACTTTGGATATGACCAATAAAATGCCAACATATATCAGATAAGTCTTGTAATTGTTCTTGTTTTGCGATCGCTTCTTGGAGTCGATTTTCAGCAAAATCCCGAATTCCACAGTCATAAGCGATGCGAATAGCAGATACGGAGACTTGCTTACTTACTGCAATTAGACGAACCTCAGCAGGTATTTTTTGCCGAAGTAAGTCTATTTGCTGGGGGATGATCAATTCATTGCTCATTTACCATATATCATCTATCAAATGTTCGTCAGAAGAGTTAACTTCAGTACCTATCAGATTAGATATTAACTCTACACCGTAATCCCCGTACCCAACCACAATAAATAAATTAAATATCTAAGAAGTTAATACTATTGGAAAGTGCTTTGATAAATTTGCTGCAATTGTTGGTATTCCGTTAAAGAATTAATACTACGCAATTTTCGCATTTTTTGTTCTACCAACATACGAGCATCAGAGCGAGTAATAATTTCAAAATCCAATTTATTAGCACTAATGGTCACTAAAAAAAATAACCGTTGAGCGTATAAAGTCGTAAATAACTCTTGATGATCTTGAATTAAACAAATCCGATAGAGAAGTCCAAAGGTTGGATGATTGATATAGGTTTCGTTTCTCTGATTATCCACTTATGAAATAAATATAAACTAATTTAGTTTGAATGCTAGTAGAACACTCACAAATTATAATCTCCGTCAGTCCCAGACAAAACTATAAATTGGTAAATTTTTATCTTTAAGATCAATACGATAATAATGAGTCAAGCAACTACATATAGGGTGATTAAAGGTTAATATTGTAGTCTGACCACTATATGTGACAGAAAAGTTGCGCTATATTATAAGTCCACAGCTACGACTTGAAAGAAGTCTTTGTATATGCAGCAAATCCAAACCCGATCAATAGTTTCTATAACTCCAGCCATTAACATACCTACAGAAGCATCAGAAACAACAGATCAATCTGTTTTGGTTAATAATATCCAAGTGATTCGTCGTGATGGTTCAACTACACCTCTCAACATTACAAAAATTCGCTCTGTAGTTGAGTGGGCGACTCAAGATAAAGAGATTAACCCCATAGAGTTAGAAGCAGGATTGACTACCAGATTACGCAATGGCGTGACCACTAGGGAAATCCAAGATAACTTGATTGATTGCGCTCTAGGAATGTGTAGTCCTGATGAACCAGAATGGCGTTATGTTGCAGGAAGACTTCATATCTGGAGCTTGTGGAAGGATATTCTAGTAAGTAGGGGTTATGGATATGGTAACTACATCGAGACGGTTAATTTACAGATAGAAAAACAGAGATATGACCGCAACCTATTGCAATATTCTCTTGAAGAATTAACTATTGCTGGTTCTTGGATTCGCCCTGAGTGGGATAAAGACTATGATTATGCGGGGGCTGTATTACTTACAAAAAGATATTTATTGACCGATGAGTTACCCCAGGAAGCTTTTTTAACCTGCGCTTTACTCTTGGCTCAAGTAGAAGCACCTGAGAATAGATTAGCTGTAGCAAAACGGTTTTATGAAGCGATCGCTCAACGCAAAATATCTCTAGCCACTCCCATACTAGCTAATCTGAGAGTACCTAATGGCTCTTTAAGTAGCTGCTTTATTATTGGGATGGATGACAACCTAGAGAGCATCTTTAGCGAAATTACCAATACAGCCAGAATTTCTAAAAACGGTGGTGGTGTAGGGGTAAACGTTTCCCGCATTCGTGCTACTGGTAGCTGGGTCATGGGGAAAGAAAAAGCTAGTGGGGGCATTGTACCCTGGATTAAATTATTAAATGATACTGCGATCGCAGTTAACCAAGGGGGAAGAAGGGCTGGTGCTGTTACTGTAAGCTTAGATGTTTGGCATTTGGATGTACCAGAATTTCTGGAAATGCAAACCGAAAATGGTGATCAAAGACGTAAAGCTTATGATATATTTCCTCAATTAGTCATTTCCGATGAATTTATGCGTCGGGTAGAAACCAAACAAGAATGGACATTAGTTGATCCCTATGAAGTTAAAACTAATTTGGGTATAGATTTAGCCGAACTTTGGGGAGAAGCTTTTGAAACCGCTTACGCAACTATCGAAGCAGAATTAGAGCGGAAGATTACTCTTTATAAAAAAGTTAACGCTCGCGAATTATTTAAAGAGATAATGCGTTCTCAAGTTGAAACGGGAATGCCCTATTTAGCCTTTAAAGATACTATTAATGAAGCAAATCCTAACAAGCACGAAGGCTATATACCAGGGGTAAATTTATGTGTTGCACCTGAAACTCTAGTCTTAACAGATCGAGGACAGCTTCCCATAGTAGAACTAGCAGGAGAAAATGTTAACGTCTGGAATGGTAGTGAATGGTCTAAGGTTTTAGTGCGTCAAACAGGAACAAACCAAAAACTACTTAAAATCAATTTATCCAATGGTGAGAGTTTAGAATGTACCTATTATCATCACTTCTGGTTACAGGATACCTATCGTAGTAAACCCAGAAAAGTTGAGGCACAGGACTTACAACCAGGAGATAAACTGATTAAATATGAGTTACCAGTAATAGAGTCAGAAGACGATATTGATTTTCCTTATGCCTACACATCTGGTTTCTTTAGTGGTGATGGTAGTTACTCTAATAAAGGGAATCATCCAGAGCTAGACTTATACGGAGAAAAACGTGATTTACTTCAGTATATAGATGTTAGAAACAAACTATGGTCAAATGGGACTACTCTATATAAAAAATCAGATTTAGCTGTTTATGATGATGTTAAGCAAGAGCGTATTGTTTGTAAACTCCCCCTAGATATTAAACCCAAATTTACTGTTCCTCTTAACGGTTATACTTTAAGTTCTCGATTAGAGTGGTTAGCAGGATTATTAGATGCAGATGGTTCAGTATCTCGTAATGGTGATAATGAATCTTTGAGCATTGCTTCAATTAATCAAGAGTTTCTGCTCAAAACCCGACTAATGCTCCAAACATTGGGTATTGACTCAAAAGTCGGCTTAATGACTCCCCAGGGATACAGAAAACTACCTGATGGGAAAGGAAACTTAAGAGACTATTACTGTCAAACTACCTATCGCCTAACCATTAACTCCAATGGTTTGTATCAACTTTCCCAATTAGGCTTGCAAACCAATCGCTTAAAGTGGAAAACCTGTTTACCCCAAAGACAAGCAACTCAGTTTATTAGGGTTGAGAGTATTGAAATAACTGGCAGAATAGATGATACTTATTGCTTTACGGAACCTAAAAGACATTTAGGAATGTTTAATGGCATTCTTACAGGACAATGTTGTGAAAGCTTTTCTAATGTTAAACCAGGAGTAGAAGCTCATTCTTGTAACTTAGTATCTCTAAATCTTGCCAATGTAGAAGAATCGGAATTACCAACCATTTGCAATATAGCGGTCAGAATTCTTGATAACACTATAGATATTACTAGTCCTCCCTTTGCTGCAAGTAAAGCTCATAACGACAAATACCGTACTGTTGGTGTGGGTGCAATGGGGTTAGCGGATTGGTTAGCCAAACGTCATCTGACTTATAAAGATACTTCTAAAATTAGTGATCTTTTTGAAGAAATGGGTTTTTGGTGTACCAATGCTTCTATGGAATTAGCTAAAGAAAGAGGTGCTTATGCTGCTTTCTCAGGTAGCGAATGGAGTCAAGGAAAGCTAATAGGTGCTAAACCCGTAGAATGGTTTTTGGAAAATGCTAGAGACAAAGAGCGTTGGGTAAAATTATCCCAAGATATCAAACAATACGGTATTCGTAATTCCCATATTACCGCGATCGCGCCTAATACTTCATCGTCTCTGGTACAAGGTTGTACTGCGAGTATTCTCCCCGTCTATAGTAAATTCTTCTATGACAAATGGGCAAAAGGTACAGTACCCATTGCACCACCATTTATTAAAGATGATTTTTGGTTCTACCACGAAAATAAAACCCTAGATCAAAAAATTGTCATTGAAGCAGTAGCTACTATTCAACAGTGGATTGATACAGGAATATCGATGGAATTACTCTTTAACCTCAATAAAGGGGTATATTTCCCCAATGAGCCAGAAAGAAGCCTCAAAGCTAAAGATATCTATGAAACTCTAGTGATGGCATGGCAAAAAGGCTGCAAAGCCATCTACTATATCCGCACTGTACAAAAGGACGACTTTAAAGAATCTAATGATACTTGTGTAGCTTGCGCTAATTAATCTCCTGCGGGGTAGGAAATTACTTATCCATCTAACTTAAATTCATATATGTATTTGAGAGGAGAAAAAATTGCCAACAACACTACAAGCTAGACAAGCAATAGTTTTATTGCATTGGATATCAAAGTGTTTTCAACCAGTTAACATTCTTCGGTATGATACGACGTACAAAACTATATACATTCAAGCAGGCGAAAATGATGATATCGCTGTTGTAATAAACTCTGATGGGAGATGGAATTTCGTTTAAAAAATCAAATTTTGCTCAATCCACATCAACTGTTTGTATTGTATTTTTGATTGTAAGAAGATTTTGTTGGAATAATATTATATAAAATCTTCTTTACAAAATTTCTAAGCTTGACGAGAGCAAGATACAATACAATAGTTAATGTAGTCAAAATTATAGTATTTTACACTTCTATCTTTTGGCATCTATTCATGTGTTACTTTAACGGAAAACTTACGTTATTGTAGTTCATTCAAACTTGGAGAAGATTTTGTCTAAACCTTTAACAGAAATGACTAAAGCCGAATTAAAGCAATATCTTTCTGATAATAGAAATGACGATCAAAAATTTAGTGAAGCAATGCAAGTACTTTTAAGTAAAATGCCTCCTCAAGAAACTTGGAATCCTCCTTTCGATTCTCTTCAAGATGGCGAGGTTTTCTTTGACAGTAACAAACCAAATAATAATTAGATAGAGTCTCGTTCCCGTGAGCATCTTGCTCACATTACATCTGTTTTCATGGTTCACTTCTGATTGCTATACTTGGTTTGAGCTAATTAAAACTTGAATTTAATATTTTACTGGCTTTACTACTGTTATTTAGTTATTTCACTATTAAATACTTCATAAGAACTTATAGGATACCTTAAGGTTAATCTTTTTAATGACAATTGAACCATTGCAATAATCAGTAATAACATAAGAATTATAATTATAGAAGACATCCAATAAATAAATATATTGTGAATTAGTAGATCAGTTTTAGAATTTTTTAAATCGCTAGTCTTTATTTTATTTCTAGATTTTTGTATATCTATAATATTGTAGATTGTTGATACAATAAACAAAAATAATATTAAATAAAGTCCTATGACAATAAAATTATCTGATTTATTTAATAAGTATTCTTGTTTAATTTCTCCATCAAACTTAGAATCTTCCACATAAGCATCTAAAGAAATATCTTGGTCAGACGATCCTGTATGAATAACTTGTATAACTCCACCATTACTAGAATCTAGAAAATCAAAAATAATAGTATTAGATTTTGGTTCTAGTCTAAAGTCCGTTCTCTTGTTTGAAATATGAATTACTTTCGTATCTAATATAGTATTGTTATTTGAAGCCACTATAGTTATCGGATTATCATCAACATCTGTTTTGTCTATT
>JASJDB010000169.1 GCA_030065315.1 Xenococcaceae cyanobacterium MO_167.B52
ATCTTAAAACGGGGTGGTATTAGTAAAACTCGTGTTTTTACCAAATTTCATCTAGCTCTCATTGGTTGTTATGACTGGGATGGTATTCCTTCAGTTCCCTCTTGGTTGATGTTACTTCCCGATGATTTTCCCTTTACTATTTACGAATTGTCCAGTTGGGCTAGGGGTAGCACAGTACCACTAATAATTGTATTCGATCAAAAACCAATTTTTGCCGTAGAGCCTACGATTAACCTAGATGAATTGTATCTAGAAGGAATCGATAATGTCCGCTACGAATTACCCAAAAATCATGATTGGACAGATATCTTTGTTCATCTTGATTCTGGGTTCAAACTGGCAGAAACTCTAAATTTAGTGCCTTTTCGTCAAGAAGGATTAAAAGCAGCAGAAAAATGGATCTTAGAAAGACAAGAAGCTACTGGAGACTGGGGAGGAATCATTCCTGCAATGTTAAATTCTCTCCTAGCTTTACGCACGCTCAACTACGATGTTCATGACCCCATTATACAAAAGGGACTTACTGCGATCGATAACTTTGCTATCGAAACAGAAGACAGCTATCGAGTGCAGCCCTGTATCTCTCCAGTTTGGGATACTGCTTGGTGTATCAGAGCATTAATCGAATCAGGCTTAAATCCTGATAACCCTGTATTAGTTAAAGCAGGAGAATGGTTATTAGATAAACAAATACTAGATTATGGAGACTGGATAATAAAAAGTCCTAATGCTCAACCTGGAGGTTGGGCATTTGAATTTGATAATCGCTTTTATCCCGATATCGATGACTCCGCAGTGGTAGTAATGGCTTTAGATGCAGCCAAGCTACCCCAAGAATCTCGCAAACAAAAAGCGATCGCCCGTGCCTTACAATGGATACAGTCAATGCAATGTAAAGAAGGAGGATGGGCTGCTTTTGACATTGACAACGATCAAGAATGGCTTAACTTACTTCCCTACAGCGATCTTAAAGCAACTATCGATCCTAACACTGCCGATGTTACCGCTAGAGTCTTAGAAATGGTTGGTCAGTGCAACCTTCCCATGAAAAGGGGACAAGTCAAAGACGCAATTAGATACATCCTAGAAGAACAAGAATCCGATGGTAGTTGGTTTGGTCGTTGGGGAGTTAACTATATATATGGTACGAGTGGAGTACTCTCCGCCCTGGCAGTCATTGCCTCAGAAAGCTGCAAAATTCATCTAGATCAAGGTGCAGCATGGCTTATAAGCTGTCAAAACCCTGATGGTGGATGGGGAGAAACTTGTCGTAGCTATGACGATCCTGCTCTCAAAGGGAAAGGCGTAAGCACTGCTTCTCAAACAGCTTGGGCGTTAATTGGACTACTTGCAGCAACCCAAGCCACAGGATGTCCAGCCAGTGAAGCAATTGAACAAGGCATAAATTATCTTATTGCTACTCAAAAACCTGATGGAACTTGGGACGAAGACCAATTTACAGGAACAGGCTTTCCTAGTCAATTTTATCTCAAATATCATATGTATCAGCAATACTTTCCCTTACTTGCCTTAGGAAGATATCAATTGTCTTATAGTTAGTTTGGTCTATTTTCAGATGGAATTTTTCTTTTCAACCTTACAAAGAGTTGCACACAGCGTATACTATACTTAAAAAAATCCTACCTTAACCCGTATCATGGAGAAAGTAAATATCAATACTAAGATATTTGGAATAGGTCTAAATAAGACTGGAACAACTACACTAGGACAATGTGGCCGTATTTTAGGTTACCGCTGCAAAAGTGTTAGTAAGAAGCTTTTGGAAGATGTGGTACTTAGGAAGGACTTAACCAGTGTACAACGGATTGCTACTAAATATGATCTGTTTGAAGATTGGCCATGGCCTTTGATTTATAGAGAACTTGACGAGATGTTCCCTGGAAGTAAATTTATACTTACAGTACGAAAGAATCCAAAAGTTTGGCTTGAGAGTCTTAAGAGGCACTCGATGACAAAACATCCATTTAAGGATTGTGACAAGCTTGTATACGGATACAGTTATCCTCACAAACGCGCAAAGGAGCATATAGATTTTTATATGCAGCATAATAGTGCTGTTCGAAACTATTTTGAGGGCCGAGATAGTGATTTTCTGGAGATATGTTGGGAAAATGGTGATGACTTCGAAAAGCTGTGCAAGTTTTTAAATAGAGATATTCCACAGACTCCTTTACCTCATGCTAATAAGGCGTCTGACAATAAACTTCCTAAGCGAAGGTATGTGGTAAATAAAATTTTGAGTCTTTTTGTAACTAAGAAGTTGACCAGAAAAAATCTCAGTAAGAACTTGAAGAATATTAAGATTTTGTTTTCTGGCGGTAGAAAAAACAGAACATAAGTATTGGCAAAATTTAAGTTTCGTGTAATTGAGTCTTGTAGTAAAAAAAATTCAGAGGTAATTGTTGATTTTTATAACGAAAATTGCCCTCAAAGCCTCATTAAACGGCTCCATAAGCCAAAAGTTGGTAACTCTAGTTACTTGTAAATTTAGGCAGATCGCTGTATTTATTTGGATGTCAAGCCCATGTAGAAGCGGAAAGTTCCACATGGGAATCGAATGTCAACCCCACCCAGGGTGTAATACCTCTTTTGTTACTTTAGGATTAACTTTTGTAAAGGTTTTTCTAGAATCCTTATTTCCATTGACAATTGACCAATGTCAACACTTTGGCGATTGCCAAAGCATGAAAGCAAATAAATAATAGAAAAAAACGCTGAGATTTTTAGATCGTAACCTTTTCAAGATTAAATTTTTATTTTTTTATCCCATAGCCATAAAAGAGGGGTAATACGAAATACGCTTACCAAAGCATACTTTTAGTTTAAAGTATAAAATTAGCTTAAACCTTTCTGACTTCTGATATCCGAAGGTGTATGCTTTAGGACTTCTGACTTATCACAACTTTTAAGTGTTATACCTAAACAGGATTTCGTATAACAATTGAATCTTAACTTAATTGGGGTATTTTAATAGGATTTCGTATTAGTCTCAACTTCAGTTTTGAGAAACAGTATTAAAAATTATGTTCCAGGGCTATGCTCAAAAAAAACACCTTCTCCAAAACAATCAGAAAAGGCGTTTAAAGTTAGTTATGTTTTACAAAAAAGATGAAGTATCAGGCAACTTAGTAACGGTAAGGATTAAGACAAGCAAGAAACGGACTAAATAGTTTGAGTTGTAATCCTTATCCCCAATTCTTAATTAGCCATTAATAACTGGAGCAGTTAGAGCTACAGGAGTAGCTTCACCAGCAGCCAAGTCTAAGGGGAAGTTGTGCGCGTTTCTTTCGTGCATTACTTCAAATCCTAAATTTGCTCTGTTTAAAACATCAGCCCAAGTGTTAATTACATGACCCTGAGAATCAAGAATTGATTGGTTGAAGTTAAAACCATTGAGGTTAAATGCCATAGTTGAGATACCCATAGCAGTAAACCAAATGCCAACTACAGGCCATGCACCCAAGAAGAAGTGTAAGCTACGACTGTTGTTGAAAGAAGCATATTGGAAGATTAAACGACCAAAGTAACCATGAGCAGCTACGATGTTGTAAGTTTCTTCTTCTTGTCCGAATTTATAACCATAGTTCTGAGATTCAGTTTCAGTAGTTTCCCGTACTAAGGAAGAAGTTACCAAAGAACCGTGCATTGCGGAGAATAGAGAACCACCAAACACACCAGCTACACCCAGCATATGGAAGGGGTGCATTAAAATATTGTGTTCAGCTTGGAAGACCAACATGAAGTTGAAGGTTCCAGAAATTCCCAAGGGCATTCCATCGGAGAAGGAACCTTGTCCCAGAGGATAGATTAAGAATACTGCTGTAGCTGCGGATACAGGTGCGGAGTATGCAACACAAATCCAAGGACGCATTCCCAGACGGAAGGACAGTTCCCACTGACGACCCATCCAGCAGAAGATTCCAATTAAGAAATGGAATACTACTAGCTGATAAGGTCCGCCGTTGTATAACCACTCGTCAAGGGAAGCAGCTTCCCAAATAGGATAAAAGTGCAAGCCAATGGCATTAGAAGAAGGAACAACTGCACCAGAAATGATGTTGTTGCCATATAAAAGAGAGCCGGCTACGGGTTCGCGGATTCCATCGATATCGACAGGAGGAGCAGCGATGAAAGCAATAATGAAACAAATAGTTGCAGAGAGCAAGCAGGGAATCATTAATACACCAAACCAACCGACATAGATGCGGTTATTGGTACTAGTAATCCACTGACAAAAACGCTCCCACAAACTATAACTTTGGTCTTTACCTAAAGCAGTGGTCATAGTTATTCTTAATGGGTTAATTTTGTTTTGTGTAATTGAATTTTTGGCAATTGGTATTTTGCCTTACATTTTTAAGTATATTTACTTCTGTTTGAATTAAAACATGATTTTTGATTAACTTTTATAAGTTTATTTTGCTGATTTTGTAGATATATTACTTAATTTTAAGAAAAGAAACTTTTTTCAAGATTTTTCTCGTAAAAAATAAACTTTTGTATCTTAAAGTAGTTGTTGTACTATGGATTTTTCTGACTCTGTTAATTCTCTATATTCTCCAGGATTGAGTGATTCAAGAGAAAAATTATGAAATTGAGATGATTTATTCCTGGATTTAGAATTTTTTTTAGTATCACAAATCTTAACACTAATTCTGATTCTAACCAACCTTAAAGTAGGAAATCCCACAGCAGCCGTCATGCGCCTTACTTGTCGATTTCTTCCTTCAGTAAGAGTCATTTCTAACCAACAAGTAGGAATACTTTTACGGTAACGAATGGGAGGATTTCTAGGAGGTAAATTGGGTTCTTCTGGCAAAATTTTAACTGAAGCTTTGCGAGTGCGATAATCTTTAATTACTACTCCTTGTCGTAGTTGTTGTAATGCTATGGCATCAGGTATTTTTTCCACTTGTACTAAATAAGTACGATGATGGGCAAATTTACGATGTGCCAGGCGATGTTGCAGCTTACCGTTATCAGTTAATAATAAAAGACCTTCACTATCTTGATCTAATCTCCCTATGGGATAAATTTCAGGTATGGGAATATAGTCTTTTAGGGTTTTGCGCTTTATTCCTTGATTATTACTATCCGTAAATTGACATAAAACATCATAGGGTTTGTAGAAAAGAATACATTTCATGAGTTAAATTATGTGCCTATGAAGTCAAACGGAGGCAGGAGGCGGGAAGTTGGAATGGGCTTCTCACCCCTCCCAACTTCTATCCGTTCTTTAGAACGGGGCTTGTACCAGGTTGGACAAGGTCAAGCATAAGCTAACTAAGTCTCTAGATTGAAATGCTCTTGCAGTTTAGCTTCCTGTTCATGGGTTAAATTTGACTGAATTAGTTCGGGATTTATATCTCCGAGAGCTTCTTTGACTTTGTCGATGGTCGCCTCCTGAGTAAATAAAAATAGAGCCGAGGTTCCTTCAGTCACTTTGCTCTTGACATCATTAATAAAGTCGTCATTGATCCCGTAATCTTTCAGAGAACCGCCCAAAGCTCCCATTGATGCCCCCAGGGCTATCCCGAAAATAGGACAGAAAAAAATTAATCCGAAAAGTAATCCCCAGAAAGCACCATCTAATGCTCCTAAACCAGCTAGATTAACCGCCTGTTTTGTCTTTGGTTTCTTTTTGCCCTCAGGCCAGGAAACAGTAGCTGCATCTTTAATCTTGATGAGATGTTCTTTTTGTAAGGGAAGCAATTTAGTTAAAGTCTCTTCGGCTCCCTCAGCAGTATTGAATTTCCAAACGGTAAGGGTTGTCATAGTATTCTACTTTAAGTCGATTTTACGCTGCGAGTTGATTTTACTATGGACTGATGGTTAAGTTAATATTTCTGAGAGGATGTGATTGATCTTCTCCAATTTCATCTAATAAACTATTGAGTCTTTCTACGGCTGCATCATATTCTTGTTCATTAGTAAAATTAAGATATTCAGAGGCGTTATATCGGTATAATTGAACCCTCATGAGTTCCAATGTAGTGAAACAGATTTTAACTACATGGGAATCAGCATCATTTTTTGTATTTACTCGCAAGAGCAATAATTTTATCTGTTATTTTTGACAATAAAGGAATTTGTTTAATAGTCTCTAAAAACAATTTATAAAAGGTTAGTTTGCCAATTATATCGATAGCATGACCTACAAATGTAAAAATTGCAAAACCAATAATTGCTGTTATAATTGTCAGTAATAAAGCTTTTAAAGTTGTAAACAAGCTGATTAGAAAAGCATATTCCAGCATAATTAGACCTAGTCCTAGTACTGGTATCAGTATGCTAAAAAATAAATCGAGTATCTTGCCTGTGTTGTTTGGCTTATTTCTCACTCTATCACTCTGAATTCTTAACCCATGTTGTGCATTATTTTGCACTATTTTACGATCTCAAGGGACTTCACCCAAAGGTAAACTAAGCCAGAGCTATTGCGTTCAACTTCAGCAACAAGACGCACTATGTTCTTGGGTGTAACTGGCTGTCCAGGCCAAATACCATCGGAAATTTCGACCCTTATATCCCCTGTTTCATCCCGAAAAGTGTAATAGTCTTCAAGTAGATGAGCGATAATTGAACCAGTCAAAATAATATATGTATCAATTGGGGTAGTACGGGCTGCTTCGACTGAGGTGTTAATTCCACGGGGCGTGGGACCCACGAACTGGGCTAGTGCTATGGTAGAGAACGGAGTAAAGCTTGTGATGGCTGCTAAAATACCTATTTTCTGAGATGATTTTATTAATTGAACAAGAAATAAATTATTAGCGAAGACGGACTCTGCCACTTCTACAATCATCGTAGGCAATGTTGAAAAGACGTTGATAGTCCCTAGATTTCCGCGAACTTCCTGCGACAGTACCTCCTAATGCCCCCAGACCAGCACCTAATAGAGGGTCGCCAAAGATACCACCAATTACGCCCCCGGCGAATGCCCCTGTAGTTGTTCCTCTCAAAGTAGTCCCCCGATTACTAGAATTGCGTTTAGCAAAATTCCTGGCATATTCTTCGCATTCGGAGCGTGATTGAGCCAGGACAATATCTCCAGGTATCACGAGGAGCTTGAGTAAACTAATCACACTAATTGCCAGTATGATTTTTTTGGGCAATTGCTTAATTTTTGTTTGTTGCAAACTTTTTCCACCCCCAAAACGTAGAAGGTTATCCAAATATGAAAGTAATCCTACTATTAAAATTAATATCTCATCTGTTCACTTTACGATAATTTGCAAAATTTGATTTTCTGGTAGTTGCCCAAATTGATATATCCTCTTAGAAAAATCCCTACTCAATATGTTCAAGAGATTATTCAATACGTCACCAAGTCCTCACCAACTTGCTATCACCTTTCGGCGTCTGGGCTTTATAGGCTTTTGGTGCCAACTTCTCTTGGGTTTAATTCCAATTATTTTGATGATATTTCAATGGTTTTTCTCCTCTAACCCTCAGTTCATTGGTACTCCAGATTCAGGAAATATTTTGACCTTTATTGATATACTGACCCTTGTCTTTACCATTTACTGGTGTTTCCGCTACAGTCAGTTAGGTAGTAAGCTACAGAACCCCGACCGACGTCCTACTAAGGTCAGGGTCATAAGAGAAGTCTGGATTGGGATAATCGCTAACGTGGCAGTTATATTCTTTGCCGTTTTAATTGGCATTGTCACAGTCGGTGGGTTACTGCATCTCATATTATCACTTCCGTCAGTTGCAGCAGCGATTTTACAAACTACCCCAGGAGGAAAAGTGATCAACCCAGGTTCGATAATTGTGCCTATGGACATTTTTGGATTGCTGGCAATAATGAATGTGATTTTGGCTGGGCTAGTGGGAACTGTAATTAGCTTGTGGCGACTTTATCGCTTAAGTATTGAGTAAAATTTCTTAAATAGGATTTGGCGGAGAAGGATTAGTAATTGATTTTGGCTCAGGAAAAAAACTTTTCTACACAGCGCACAAATATTTCCACTCCCATACTTAAAACAGTTTCATCGAAATCAAAACGGGGATGGTGATGAGGATAGGCTAAATCTCGCTCAGGATTAGCACTACCAAGGAAAAAGTAACAACCAGGCACGTGTTGTAGGAAAAAAGACATATCTTCTCCTCCCATAGTTTGACATTCAGGAACTACTCCTAGAGGAGTCTCTACCACTTCATTTGCTATGGTTCTGACTAACTCGGTTATTTCATGATGATTAATAGTTGGGGGATAAAGTTGCCAATAGTCTAGATCGTAGGTTGCACCATGACTCTGACAAACTCCTGAAATAATGGCTTCAATTCTTTCTCCGATAAATTGCTCCAGTTGAGGATTAAAATAGCGCACTGTTCCACTCATGGTAGTGCTATCTGCAATCACATTTAAAGCTGTTCCTCCATGAAGAGTTCCGACGGTAACTACTGCGGAATCTAGGGGATTCACATTACGTGCCACTATGGTTTGTAAGGCATTGACAATCTGAGATGCTACGACAATTGAGTCAATAGTTTGGTCTGGCATGGCACCATGACCGCCTTTACCATAAATAATACAACGAAAGCACTCCACTGCTGCCATTAATGCGCCACTTCTCACTCCTATGGTTCCTAGGGGTAAGTTATTCCAAATATGTAAGCCGATAATAGCATCAACATCAGGGTTTTTCAGTACTCCTGCTTCAATCATCGGTTTGGCACCACCAGGTCCTTCTTCTGCTGGTTGAAAGATGATTTTGACTGTACCTGAAATAGTTTCAGGGTGTTGAGATAAATAGTAAGCTGTACCAAGAGCGATCGCAACATGACCATCGTGTCCACAGGCGTGCATCTTCCCATCATGTATGGAACGATAAGATACTTGATTGGCTTCTTGAATGGGTAAAGCATCCATATCTGCACGAATAGCAAGAACCTTACCAGGGCTTTCTCCTTTGATAGTTGCTACGATACCCGTCTTAGCAATTTCGGTTTGATGGGGTATTTGCCATTCTTGTAGTTTACGACTAATGAAATCAGCAGTAATTGTTTCTTCAAAGCCTAATTCTGGTTTTTGATGAATACTACGTCGCCATTCTACTAGTTGGGCTTGCAGTGCCAAAATCGAGTCGCGGATCGAAGTTATAGGAAGGGAATTAGAAGAAGAAACAGTAAAAGTCATAGAATTTTTTGTAGTTGGATTGCTGTTATAAATACTATAGACAAAGATTTAGATTAGTCAGTCTTGTGAGCTATTTGGCTGAGTTTACTCATCAAATTACGATAATGTACTGATGTCTTACAGTAGTAATTATAGATAGCATCTAGAGAATTATAAGTAAGTCGATGCTATAGCGCAAAAGCTTTAAATTTCGATCTAGGGTTTTTGCTCATTAGTTGCCATTATATTAACTGTCATTTTTCCAGTTTTAGCTGATGAGTAGGATCAGTATTTTATGTGTTGGTAAAGAACTAACTAGCTTACCACTAGAGGTAAAATTAGCCGATATCCCCTATGGTGAGGTACGAAACAAAGGTCAAGGAAAGTTAGGGACTAAATGCGATCGCATAAACTATTCCCTACTCACTGCAAAAACGGAAATTACGGGATTAGAATTAGTCCAACAACATTCTCCTCACATAGTTATCTGTGAATTAAGTTCTTCCATTGACGGGTACAGTCTTTTAGAACAAATCCGACGAAACCAGGATACTTCAGTTATTCCCGTGATTTTTTTGAGTAATACTTTTGATCCTAATCAACATCGCAAAGCGATGGAAATGGGAGCAGATGATATTTTGTTTGCTCCTTATTCTCAATCGGATTTAAACAAAGCGATCACAGCAAGATTGACCAGACACAACCTGATACTAAAGCAATCAGAACAAAAACTAGAACAATTACGCCACAATATAGCTACTTTTTTACCCCATGAAATCCGAACAGCTTTGACAGGGATTATTGCTGGAACAGAATTACTGCTCAACAGCACTATGCCTCTTGAGCCTTGCGTAATCAAAGAATTACTCGGCTGTATTAATTTATCAGGTAAAAGGCTATCTCGACTAGCTCATAACTTTTTACTCTACTCAGAACTAAAAACATTAGCTGATGACCAGATAAAAATTCAAGATTTACAAAATCAACAGACTGACTCAGTCTGCAACAGTATCGCCCAGATAAGTGTTAAACAAGCGCAACATCATCATCGTCAAGATGATTTAATCTTAGACTTACAAGAAACTTCCATTAACATTAGCCCATTTTACCTAATGAAATTGGTAGAAGAGTTGACTGATAACGCTTGTAAATTTTCTAACCCAGGAACTCCAATCAAAATTCGCTCACGAATTAAAAACAATTATCTTTTCTTATCTATCTGCGATCACGGTAGAGGCATGACATCTCAACAGATTCAACAAATTGGTTTAGGACTCCAGTTTGAGCGTGCTGTTTATGAACAACAAGGATTTGGTTTGGGACTTGCGATCGCAAAAGATGTGGTAAGATTACATGGGGGAAATCTACAAATCAGTAGTATCCCTCAGAAAAGCACGACAGTTACCCTAAGTTTTCCCATTCCTAAATCCTCTCTAAAACAACAGTTAGATATCGTTAGTTCCCCTTGCCCAAGGCTGAGAAGTTCAAAGCTAGAAAACAGTTTAAGATAAATCAAACTAAATTGAGAGCAGAAATAAATTTTACAAAATCTTTCTTTCTAAAGCTTCCTAAATAACCAACATAGCCTTATAAATAAATTACGACAACCAAAGTTTCAAGAGGAGATTTCCCAATTGAAAAAAATCGAAGCAATTATTCGCCCTTTTAAACTCGATGAAGTCAAAATAGCTCTAGTCAATGCTGGAGTAGTAGGAATGACAGTATCTGAAGTGCGAGGATTCGGTCGTCAGAAAGGACAAACCGAGCGTTATCGCGGTTCAGAATACACAGTAGAGTTTCTACAAAAGCTAAAAATTGAAATTGTCATCGAAGATAATCAAGTAGATATGGTAGTAGATAAAATTATTGCTGCTGCTAGGACTGGAGAAATCGGCGATGGCAAAATCTTTATTTATCCTGTAAGTGAAATTATCCGTATTCGTACTGGAGAAAAGAACGTTGAAGCTGTATAACATGAGTTCGGAATTCGCAATTCCGAATTTGGAGTTAGATTCTTTTGAAGGAGAATCGGCATTTTATAGCAGTCAAAGTAAAGGTTAAGACCAATAAACTCTGTAAGGGCGAACGGCGTTCGCCCCTAACATTGGATATGATCTCATAATCTATAGTCTGGTTGCTACACAGACTATTAGCTATCTGACAAAAAAAGGCAGACCCTAAAAGCCTACCTCACTGTTACGGAATGAACTTGAAAAAACTTACCCTCGCGATCATGGGTTTAAAGCCCCGCCGTTTACGGCGTTCTAATATATTGAATTATAATCGTTTTTCTGGTAAAATACTAACATTATGAAAACGTACAAATTCAAGTTATATCAAGCAAAAAACAATCTTATTATTCACTCTTGTATTAACGCAAGTGGAAGTATCTATAATCATTGTATAGCTTTGCACAAACGCTACTACAGAATGTTTGGTAAACACTTGAATATGTATCGTTTAATGAAACATATAGCCAAACTAAGGAAGCGAATTAGATACTGGCAACAAGTAGGCTCTCAAGCAGTACAAGATATTTGCTACTAGAATCGAGAAAGCCTATCAATTATTCTTCAAGAATAATAAAAAAGGAACTAGACCACCTAATTTTAAGAAAACTAGAAAGTATAAATCTTTCACTCTTAAACAAGCTGGCTATAAAATCTTAGATGGCAATAAGATTAAGATAGGTAAAGTAACCTATAAATTCGCTTTGAGTAGAGAAATCAAGGGTAAAATCAAAACACTAA
>JASJDB010000170.1 GCA_030065315.1 Xenococcaceae cyanobacterium MO_167.B52
AATTTGCGAAGGTTTAGATATTGGAGCAGTAATTTTGGTATCAGCATCAATTCTAATTACTAATGGAAATTGTGTTAGTGCTTTTTCTATGACAAACCTTTGATCGTGATGACAGTGTAAAATTCCTTTTTGAACTAGTTTAAACGCAATAACTTTTTTGTAGTTTTTAAATTCAACAGGATTATCTGTTCCGATAACAACATAAGCTTCGGGAGAATATTGCTCTAGGTTTTCTATTAGTTGTTGAGTCATAATGCGATATTTTGAACCTAAAGCCAAAACGCTAAAACAAAAATCATCCATACAAACCTCATTACTCTCCTAATTATTAACTAAATTATTTTAACGATTTGGATAATAATTAGTAGATGCTATACATTATTTTTTAATGATGAACCTTAGTAGCGATCGCATAAAATCTCAAGCTAAATTAATTGGGTTTCATAAGGTAGGCATTGTTTCAGTAGAAACCCAGAAAGAAGACTCAACAATTAACCAACTGCATCATTGGTTAGCTTTAGGATATCAGGCTGATATGGGGTGGATGGCAAACCCCAAAAGAGAGGATATTCGTTTAGTTATGCCAGAAGTGCGATCTCTGATATGTGTAGCCCTAAACTATTACACCCCTCATGAACATTCTGATGCCCCAGAAGACGGCAAAATATCTCGTTATGGTTGGGGTAGAGATTACCATAAAGTGATGCACCAAAAGCTTAAAGAATTAAGTCAGTGGCTACAAAATCAACAAGAAGGGGTTAAGATTCGCTATTATGCCGATACAGGAGCAATTCAAGATAAAGTCTGGGCGCAAAGGGCAGGTCTTGGCTGGATTGCCAAAAATAGTAACGTGATTACTAAAGAATATGGTAGTTGGGTATTTTTAGGAGAAATATTAACTAACCTAGAATTAACCCCTGATCAACCCCATAACCAACACTGTGGTACTTGTACCCGCTGTTTAGAAGCTTGCCCTACAGATGCGATCATTAAACCTTTTGTAGTAGATGCTAATCGTTGCATAGCATATCATACGATTGAAAATCGCGAACCAGAAATACCAACAGAAATTGCTACCAAACTATCAGGATGGGTAGCTGGTTGTGATATTTGTCAAGATGTTTGTCCCTGGAATCAACGCTTTGCCCAGGAGACGGATATTACTGATTTTCAGCCTTATCCTTGGAATATTCAACCGAAACTACAAGAATTAGCCCAGATAGAAGAAACTGAATGGGATCGCCGTTTTCGGGCTTCTGCCTTAAGAAGAATCAAACCCAATATGTTAAAAAGGAACGCTCGTGCTAATCTAATATTTAGAGATAAAACCTAAACTTATATTAGTATTTAACTCCTTTCAGATATTCAACTTAAGTTAAATGACAATCAAAGCAGTTATTTTTGATTTTGATGGTACGATTGCTGACACTTATCAGGCAATTGTTGATATTACCAATAGTTTGGCTTCTGAATTTGGCTACAAAAGCCTTAGTCAGGAAGAAATATCATTTTTAAAAAACTTAAGTTCTAGAGAAATTATTAAACAATCAGAAATTTCCTTATTCAAATTACCTTTTTTAGTTAAAAGAGTTCAAAAAGAATTAGGAAACCAAATTAGAGAACTGAGTCCGATCCCTGGTACCCCCCAAGTACTGCAAAAATTAAACAATCAGGGATACATTCTTGGTATCGTAACTTCTAATATTGAAAATAATGTAACGGCTTTTTTACAAAAAAACCACTTGGATAGTTACTTTGATTTTATTCTTTCAGGAACAACTATTTTTGGCAAACACCGGATTATTAATAAAGTTATTAAGCAGTATCATTTGGACAGCAGCGAAATAATTTATGTAGGAGATGAAACCAGAGATATTCGTTCTGCTCGCAAAAGTAATGTAGGAATTATTGCTGTTGGCTGGGGATTTAATTCAACACAGGTATTGGCAGAACACAACCCAGATTATTTAGTACTTAAACCCCAAAAACTAGTAGAAATTATTAATACTTGGGATCAGGAACAAATTAATCTAGTTTCTGCTTCTAGCAATCAATAATTTTAGTATCTTGGTTAAATTGTAGTAACGTTCACCCTTTTAACACATCTTTTTTAAAAGAATTAGAAGAAAGAACACTAAAGTACATAGGAGAATAAATTACTCTTGTTTCGGAGTTTTTATTAATCTTTGATGTTGGTTATCTATTAAAAGCAGATAAATTGCTTTAATCCGCTTTGCACAACCACTTCAGCTATCCATTCTTATATCAACTTTTCTTAGTGCAAGATCTGAGCAAAATACCAAAAAAAATATCCCAGAGCCTATTATTTAAAACAACAATTTAATCAATGCACTCCCACAGATGTTTATCACAATTGTTTCTAATAGAGATTGAATTTTAAATGATTGTACTGACAGTGTAAATCCCGATGACACTAGGGGAATATTAAGCTATAAAAAAAAATATTATATCAATAAATCTTGATCTTGAGACAAATTTAAGAAAGAAATTTTACTATGAAAAAGAACAAATTTTCCGATTATTTGTTGATTTTATTAATTAAAATTCCTGCTATTATTATGGGTTATGTTAGTGTTGTCGCAAGTTCTGTAGATGATCCTAATGGATGTACTCTTAGCCCTGATAACCAAGGGTGTAAATTAAATAGACCTATAGATTTTGAGAGAAAAGCTAATAAACGCAATTATATCCCATAAAAAGGCGATTATCCTCTAAATTTTAAATTTATAATTAATAATTTTTATGATGATTGGAGCAAAGCCACTTGACTTGCTAAGCATAAAAAGCCAAAATTTAACTTTTAATTCCTGTATTACTAATACCTTGAATAAACTGACGCTGACCAATTAAAAATAAGACTACTACAGGAATAGAAGCAATAACAACTGCTGCCATCATTAATGACCAATTGCTGGTAAATTCTTCTTGAAATCCAGCTAATGCCAATTGTACAGTATTTAATTCTGGCTTAGTAGTAAAAACTAATGGTTTAAATAAGTCATTCCATTCTCCAATAAAAGTAAATAAAAATACAGTTATCAAAGCAGGACGAGATAAAGGTAACATAATACGGGTAAGAATTTGCCAGCGGTTCGCACCATCCAAAGTTGCAGCTTCTTCCAATTCTTGGGGAATACTGATAAAGTACTGACGCATCAAGAAAATACTAAAACCATTAGCTGCAGTAGGTAAAATTAATGCCCAATAAGTATTAATTAAATGTCCCCATTTCAAAATTACAAAAATAGGAATTACTAGTAATTGGAAAGGAATTACTAAAGTAGTCAAGATTAAAAGTAAAATTGCTTCTTTACCTCTAAATTTTAATCTCGCTAGGGCATAGCCAGCTAAAGCGGAACTAATTAACTGCAAGCCAGTAACGCTTAAAGCTATAATTGTTGAGTTTAAAAATGCCAATAAAAACTTCCCTCTTGCCCAAGCTTCTTGATAATTTTCCCAGGTAAAGGCTTTTAACGAAATTACTTCTCCTATACTTGCATTATTAGAAGCAAAAGAAGTAATCACTATCATCCCTATGGGCAATAGTACTAGTATTGCTCCCAAGACCAACACTATCACAGTAATCAAATTTACCTTACTCTTGTCCATCAAAATAATTTAACTACCCACTAACGATATCCATAGATATTATCCTAAGGTTTATGCTCTAGGAATAAGCACTAACTATATGCGAAGCGGTATCCTTTAGGACTAACCAATAACTACTATCTATTAACTATCAATTGATTGTTGAGTTAATAATTGTAAGAAACTTTCTTTACTAGGTAAAGAAGATTGTGCCCCCTTTTTTGTTACGGCTAACGTTCCTGCCACAACGCCCCATCTTACAGCATCTTTTAAAGATTTACCCAATGCTAAAGCTGTAGCTAATCCCCCATTAAAGCTGTCTCCCGCAGCTACTGTGTCTATTACTTCAATAGGAATTGGTTTGATCCAAAAATCCTGGTCGGAACTGCTACAAAAAGCTCCCTGACTTCCCAGGGTAATAATCACATTTTTCGCTCCCATCTGATGTAAAAACGAAGCTGCTTGTCTTGCGGTAGTTATTCCATCTACCGTAAAACCAACTAGTTGACTGGCTTCAACTTCATTAGGGGTAATAATATCAACTGAACGATAAAGTTCTTCTGGTAGGTTAGATTTTACTGGAGCAGGATCTAGGATGGTTAGACAACCGGCAGCTTGAGCTTTTTTAGCAGCAGCTATCACTGTAACCAAAGGAATTCCTAATTCTAGTAAAACTACCTTAGTTTGGGGTAATAAAGACTGAAAATACTTTAATTCTTCTTCTCTTACTAAATTGTTGGCACCAGCAGCACAGGCAATGGTATTATCTCCCTGTTGATCTACTACAATAGAGGCTATTCCCGAATAGGTATGAGGATTAATTGTAATACCATCAGTATTAACTTCTGCACTTTGCAGATTATCTACTAAAGTTTTACCGAATACATCATCTCCAACTTGACCAATTAAATGAACTGGAATTCCTAAATTAGCTACTGCTACAGCTTGGTTGGCTCCCTTGCCTCCTCCTGCGGAAAAAAAACGATTGCCAATAACCGTTTCTCCCCTAGTAGGTAAATGAGGTACTTCTACCACTAGATCGAGATTAATGCTTCCAAGAACAACTACAGTCATTACAGTACGGGATGTTTTCAGACTTAGGTAGGGCTTTTATATCATATAGCTAAGTGTCTCTTAATCAAATAATCATAAGCCCATCTTTACCTTTTGATTCAGGTTAAACTAATTGTCAAGAGGGTCAGAGGTATTATTTTCCCTAATCTCTTCCCCACTAAATAGATCAAGATCGCCGTCTAAAAGATTGATCAGTTGGAAATAAAGTTTATATTGACTGCTCAAAACTATTCGCCAAAATAATTAACTTGCTTATTGTAGGATAAAGATAAAGAAAGGTGAAAATGCTGAGTAAAAACCAAAAGTTATACGATCAAGATTACAATTTGTGGCAACAATCGACGATCACTGCTTTAAAGAATCATGATGTTACAAATTTAGATTGGAATAATTTAATAGTAGAAATTGAAGAAGTGGGGAAAAGCCAAAAAAGAGCTTTAAAGAATTACACTCAGCGATTAATTGAGCATATTTTAAAAATTAAATACTGGGAATCTGAAAGAGCAAGAAATTTACCTCACTGGCGGATTGAGGTTAGAAACTTTCGAGAACAAATCCTCGATCTGCTGGCTGATTCCCCCAGTCTAGAAGGCTATTTAGAGCAAAATTATCCAGATTGGTACAGCAAAAGTCTTGCTAAAATGTCCTTAGAATTTGAGATACAAACCCAACAGATAATTGAATTATCAGATATTTTAGCTGCTGATTTTTGGGGCTAACCATAATACGCAAATACTATTCGCCAAAATAGGTAAATATCAGACAATGATACTAAATCCGCTTACCAAAGTATACTTTTAGTTTAAAGCGTAGAATTAGCTCAAACCTTTCTGAATTCTATACGCGCAGCGCGGGCGACTCAAGCACTGGAACTTGATTCCAGTGTCGCGCCCTTGACTACCGAAGGTCGTTCTGCATTCTAAATTCTCACAAATTTAAAGTGTTGTATCTAAACAGGATTTAGTATGAGATAGGTTTTGATATTGCTTTGCTGGTAATGCCGATACAGAAAATTAAGTAGCAATTTGCCAATCTATAGATTGATGACCAAAAACCTGAGACATATAAGATAAAATATCCTCTGAGATTACGCTTCTCTCTAGCTTAGTATTGTTTAAAATCGCTTGATTTAAGTTAGCATAGCGCAAATCTGCCCCAGTTAGATTAGCGTCTGTTAAATCAGCTTCCTGTAAAGACGCACCAAATAAATTGGCTTCTGCTAAATTAGTTCCTCGAAAATTAACTCCTTTTAATCGTGCTTCTTTTAGATTGGCTTTTTTGAGATTTGCCTCTGCAAAATTGGAGCCATTGAGTTTGGCTCGATACAAGTTAATTTCTGCTAAATTTGCGCCTCTTAAATCAATATCTTTGAGAATGGTCTGACTCAAGTTAACTTGATTAAGAGATGTGTTATCAAACTTGGCACCACTAAGCCTACCTTCGTATAAATTTGCCCAGTTAAAGTTTACGCTATGGAGATTTGCTTGTCGCAGATTAACTCTTTGTAATTTAGCTCCACATAAATTCGCTTCAGATAAGTCAGCTAGTCTGAGATTGGAATGGGAAAGATTTGCTCCACTTAGTCTGGCTTTTTGTAGTTGAGACTTAACCATAAAAGCTCCTTCTAAATTAGCTTTTGTTAAATCTGCTTGGTTTAAAATCACCTCACTCATTTTGGCATAACTAAAGTCAGTCCAGTTTAATATTGCTTGGCTCAAATTTGATCTGGTTAAAAAAGCCCTGCGGAAATTCGCGCCCATTAAATTTGCTGCGGTTAAATTAACGGATACTAGAGTTACACCTGTTAAGTCTGCCCCCCTCAGATCAATGTTGCTAAAGTCCCTACATCCTTGCTCATAAAGTCTCAAGAAATGATTTACTTTCATCTAATTTGGGCTGAAGAAACTGATTATGTATGATGGTCATCCTAATAATTGACCGAAGGCGGTGTAAGGCTAACCATATATCTGGTTTAACTTATATTCCAACCAATAATTATTGATTGCAATGTAAGTAATTATTTCTTAATAATTATTTTAGATCTAGGTTGTGTTTTTAATTTTGATATCAAGAAAGCAATTAATTTTCCAGAGAAACTGCATAAATTTGACCGTCGATTAATAATCGAGTAATCCCCTTAGAATAAAGATGGCGAGAGGTCTTTTCTAGCATCTGACCATCAGGAACTTTGATTACTTTGGCGCGACGATGGGAAAAGCGTTTAGCTACCCGATGATTATCGAATATGGGTAAAGTTTTTTGCTGAGTTTCTTCCTGAGGAATTGAGCCGAGATCGGCAAAATCTTTTAAGGGTCTAGTGATTAATTCCGCAGCACGGTCTATTACCACATAGCAAGTCTTGGGAAAGGGGGCTTGGGTAAGAGGTAAGATTTGTAAAGCAGTTTTACTAGGTTTAGTATGAGGATAGTTTAGGGAGGTATCTGTTTCTAATTCCCAATCATCATCGTCATCATCCTCATCCTCATCCTCTTCTTCATCTACTTCTTCTCCTAGCATCTCTTCTAGGGTAATCATAGATAGCTCATTATCATCTTCATCTTCATCGTCTTCTGTTTCAAGATTTTGAGGAGAAGTTTCTTTGAGAATGATTGGTTTGGCTTTGGTTTGCGGTTTAGAAGGTTGGGTTAGCTCTGGAGATTCTATGACTTCAGTTTCCGATTCTGTTAAATCATCATCCAGAATGATATTCTTTTCCTGGTCTTCGAGGGAAGTTTTGGTCGGTAATTCGGTTGCAGAAATTGGTTCAGACTTTTGTACTAGAGAAACTATTTTGGGTGGTGATTCAGAGTTAGTAGTAGTTTCTTCGAGGCTCAATTTGGAATCTGATGTGGGCTGGGGAGAAGCCACTTTGGTAGTCCGAGCCAATCTTTTTTGTTGGATCAAATCTTCGTATTCATCTTGAGAAAGACTATTTTTGAGAAATCGGCTAACTGTAGAACTACTCACCCCAAACTCCTGTGCCAAAGTAGAGGTGGTGGCTTCAGAATTGCGATATAACTGAAGGATATTATTTTTATCGTCTTCTGTTAGTTTTCTAGGACTCATAGTCTCCAAATTAAACCGTTGATGTCAGCTTTATCCTAAGGCTAAGGGGATGTTTTTAGTCTCAAGCTTTCCTATCATAACGCCAAATTCCTGACCTCATATCATTTTTCTTTAAATTTGCGTGATTATGACTGACGGGGACTCCTAACCCAGGATACCTCTGTCCCTTCGGTTAGAGCGAAGCCAGCGCATAAGGATAAACCTTCGGATAAGTGGGGGGATTAATTAATATGCAGCATATCTAAAGTGATTTGATATGACTTTTGCGATTTTTAACTTTGCCTAATCCTTAAACAAGAAGTATTGGGGTTACTTTACCTCACTAGGACGAGAACTACTATCAGGGCTATTTCATTCTAGATTCAGCAATGTATTCATTTGCGTTCAGCCGTAATTATTTCGATAGATTGTATTCTAAAATGACTAATCCTCGTGACAGCATAAAAAGTCAATATTGAGAATGAAATAGCCCTGAACTACTATAACTTATTTTTAGCCATAATCTTGAGCATCAGCATCTAAATCTTTTCAGGATAGTTAGTGATTATTCCATCAATTTTTAAGTTGGTCATCATCTCAATATCTTCTAAATTATTGACAGTATATGCCCAACATTTCCAACCTTGTTGATGTACAGCATTAATAAAATCCAAGTCGATAAAATTGTAATTATTGATAATAGTAGTAACTGCAAGCTTGGCAGCTATTTTTAAATAGTCCAGGGGAATACCATAAAGTAATAGTCCTAGGTTGATTTTAGAGTCTAGCTGTTTGATCTGCTGTAATTCATAATGATTGAACGAAGAAATTATAAAGTTGTCATAAGACCAACCTTGATTAAGGTAGGAATGAATTAAATCTACTACTAGAGTTGCAGTATGCTTACCTTTTAGTTCAATATTAATTCCTACTTGTCGATTAACAGCATTAAAAACTGCTTCTAGGGTAGGAATTTTTTCTCCTTTTCCTGCATCTAAAGAACGAAGATAAGCAAAGGTTTTATCTGTAATATAGCCTTCCCCATTAGTAGTTCTTGATAAGTTGAGATCATGAATTACTAATAGTCTATTTCCCACTTGATGCACGTCAATTTCTACGGCATCAACCCCTAGGGAAATAGCCTTGTTAATTGATAATATAGTGTTCTCAGGCTCATGCCCCATAGCTCCTCGATGACCAATACACAATAATTTTTGAGAGTTTAACCAAGACATATTCTAAAATTGTGGCAGTATAGGAAAATACTAGAAATGTGCTTTTTTTAAAACTCTATCAATTGAAATGATTACCCGTCAGTGTTCTAGAAATATTCCTTACTTTGCTGGTATCTTGGGAATTCTGCTTTATGTACCCATGGGAATAACTCAGACTGTTACAGAATCTCTTTTACCTACGATAGAGCCATTTTACGATAATTTTGCTACTGTAAAATCTCAGGTTAATTTACAAATTATTTCCATCACACACCAAGGTCAAGGAAAATTTCTCACATCAGATCAATCTTTGACAGTAAAGATTAAGGCTACTCCTGGAGTGAATGCTTCCATACTGTTACTAGCGGATAAATATATTATTCGAGAAACTACTGCCAGGGAAATTGCTCCAGGAATTTATCAAGCTACCATTGAATTTGACCCTAACACAGAGATTGTGGAAGGGATAATTATGGCTCGTTTACAATATGGCAACCAAGTGGTTTACCAAGCCCAAAATACTCCTTTTACTGTTGCTAGGGCAAATCATCCCCAAGAGACTTGTACGATAAGAAGGTCACAACTTATTCCTGGGTGTAACTTTGCTTCCTCCCTGCAAGAACTTACAACTATTCCTTTGAATTTTACTAGCCATCATGACGGAGAAATAGTTAATGACAACAATTTAGTTGTCATGGGAGAAACTCAACCTAACGCGAAAGTAAGTATTAAGGTAAGTACTTTTTTGCCCGTAGTCGGCAATATTGTAAAATTAGAGGCACAAACTCTAGTTAATAAAACTATTACTGCCGATCAAAAAGGTAACTTTTCTTTTACTATTCCTCAAGGTAATAGAACTATTTCAGGATTGAAGTACAATATTGATGCGATCGCAATAGTTGAGGATAGAACTAGTAGCTCGGTACAACTTACTTTGCAAAACAATTAAAATCTTACTTATTATGGCTGACTCTATCATGTATCAAGAGGATGGTTATGTTGTCCTCGAAGCCGATCATCCAGAACAGTTTTTTACTCCAGAAGAGTTACAACTAAAGCTGAAAGAATATTTGCTAGATGAAAAAATAGATATACCAAGGGAGTTACAGAACTTAGATTCAGTAGACGCCCAGGCGAAACATCTGATGGAAAACTATTTTGAATTAGATATTGGTGCAGATAAGTTTTTGCAATGGTACGTAGTACGTTTAGAAAAGTAGGCAACTTTCATCTATGATGAGAAAGTTGCATATTTATCATTAGCAGGTCACAGGAATCATGAAATCTTCTTTAGTAATTCTTTATCACCGTGAACCTTATGATGAACTAGTAAAAGATGGCAAAACTATTTATGTTCGCAAAAAAAGTCCTAATGGTATTGTTCCTACCTTAAAAAGTTTCTTTGCTGATGTTAATCGTGGTACTTGGGTGGCTTGGAAACAAATAACCGCTAAACAAAAAGCGAATTTTGAGCCGAAAGTTCAGATAGAAGGAGAGGGAAACTACAGCGTACTGCGTATTCCCCTCGATGCCCAACAAGTTAAAGATTTCTATCACATAACTTCTAAAGAAGCCTTTTGGCCCATCCTACATTCCTTTCCTTTTCACTTCACTTCTGAATCTACTGACTGGGAAAATTTCCAAAACATTAATCGTTTATTTGCTGAAGCAGCCTGTGAAGAAGCAGCAGATGACGCTCTAATTTGGATTCATGATTACAATCTTTGGTTAGTCCCCAAATATATTAGGGAGAAAAAGCCTGATGCTAGAATTGCTTTTTTCCATCACACTCCTTTTCCTTCGGTAGATGTATTTAATATACTTCCCTGGCGTGACGCGATTGTAGAAAGTCTCTTATGTTGTGATATTGTTGGATTTCACGTACCTCGATATTCTGAAAACTTCGTTAATGTGGTTCGCAGTCTCAAACCAGTAGAAATTTTAAAGCAAGAATCAGTGGCCGAAGGACATATGACTCCTGTAGGAGTAGCATTAGCGGAGCCAGAAGTAACCACCCAGCTAAGTTATAAAGGGCAAGTTATCAATATTGACGCCTTTCCTGTAGGAACTAATCCTCAATATATCCAATCAATCCTTGCCGAGCCAGAAACCCAAGCTAGATTAGCGGAAGTGAAAGAAGAGTTACAGGGTAGAAAACTGATTATTGCTGCTGGTAGGGTTGACTATGTCAAGGGTAATCAGGAAAAACTCGAAGCTTATGGGCGTTTATTGGAACGTCGCCCTGATTTACACGGTAAAATCAACTTCGTAATGACTTGCGTACAGGCTGCACCTGGAATGCGAGTTTATAAGACTGCTCAGAGTCAGATTGAGCAAGTGGTGGGTAAAATTAATGGTCGTTTTGCTAAGTTGGGATGGACTCCCATACTACTGTTTACCCAACCCATCCCTTTAAGAGATTTATTTTGTTATTACAAAGCTGCGGATATTTGTTGGACAACCCCTTTACGAGATGGCTTAAATTTGGTTGCTAAAGAATATGTAGTAGCACATGAAGGGAAAGATGGAGTTCTAGTCTTATCAGAATTTGTTGGTGCTGCGGTGGAGTTATCAGAAGCAATTTTGACTAACCCCTATTCCATTAACCGTATGGATCAAGCTATTGAACAGGCTTTGACTATGTCCCCAGAAGAACAGCAAGAAAGAATGGCAAAAATGTATCATACTGTGACTACATATGATGTTAAGTACTGGGCAGATAGATTACTAGATAAATTTAAGAATTTAAAACGCGAAAAGGTATAGTTCTGAGTTAAGAGAGTTGATTGAGGGCGAGCTACGGTCGGGTTTGCCCTAATTCACTAAAGCCTAAGAGACTGTTTGTAAAAAGAAAATAAAGAAGAAACTAGAACTGAGATTAGACGACTAAAAATAAGGAGACAGAGTCAATCAGATATAGTCAATATGGTCAGACGAGCCTATCCATCAGATC
>JASJDB010000171.1 GCA_030065315.1 Xenococcaceae cyanobacterium MO_167.B52
GGAGAGAACATATGGTCTTCCCCACCTCTCCTACCCTCTCCTGAAAGGAGAGGAACATTAGGTTTCCCCCTTGCAGGGGGAAGTTGAAGGGGGTGGGAAGGTTGGAAGGGGTGGGCGAGAGAGTAGCGGGTTTTTGGCTAACCCTTTAAGGATTCTTATCTCTTAAGAATCTCCGCCGCTTCTAGCGCGGAGAGTGTCAAAGATTTTGGTTATTAGACAAGTCTCTATTGCCTGATCCCATGACAATAGGGATGTTTTGGCATCTTGATTTTTAGCAATACAATTAGAAGCTTGACTAGGCAAAAATCTAGTTATTGGCATAATTCTCTTTCTCCCATCTTATGTATAGCTGTACAAACTTCAGTTAGGACATATTAAGTTATTGGCTCGAAGTAACAATTAGCAAGCACCAAATTATGATGTTTCTGACTGTCCTAACCAAAATGCCTACTGCTATAGTCATATATACCTGGGACACAAGAGCCTATGCAAAAAATTGGTTCACGGTTAATTCTTAAGCTAGGTCGTCTCGATGGTAAATAATAAATGTTAAACGTTGAATGAAAACCATAGTTGTTAAAATTGGCACATCTAGCTTAACCCAACCCACAGGTCAAATTGCGATCGCAACTATTGCTTCCCTAGTAGAAACCTTAAGTAATCTACGATCTGAGGGATATCGGGTAGTTTTAGTCTCTTCTGGTGCAGTAGGAGTAGGCTGTGTCAGACTTAATTTGGCTGAAAGACCCCGTAAAATGGCTTTAAAGCAAGCTATAGCAGCAGTGGGACAAGGCAGATTGATGCGAATTTACGACGATTTATTTAGTAATTTGGGTCAACCTATCGCCCAAATTTTACTGACTCGTCGAGAATTAATGGAGCGGAATTCTTATGTTAATGCGTCTAATACTTTCAGCGAATTATTAGATTTAGGAGTAATTCCCATTGTTAACGAAAACGATACTGTGGCAACAGATGAATTAAAGTTTGGCGATAATGATACTCTATCTGCCTTAGTAGCGAGTTTAATTCATGCAGATTGGTTATTTTTACTAACTGATGTAGATAAATTGTACTCTGCCGATCCTAGAATTCAACCCAATGCTAAACCGATCGATCTGGTAGCAAAAGAAGAATTTCATCAGTTACAACTAGATGCTGGGGGTAGTGGTTCGAGTTGGGGTACAGGAGGAATGGCAACAAAATTAGCAGCAGCTAGAATTGCCACTAGTTCAGGGGTAACAATGGTCATCACTCAAGGAAAACAACCCCAAAATATCATTGACATACTAGCAGGAAAATCTTTAGGTACAAAATTTGAACCCCAATCCCAAAGCGATAATGCTCGAAAACGCTGGATTGCTTATGGCTTAATCCCGATGGGTAAATTGTATTTAGATGGTGGAGCAGTTAAAGCGATCGCAAAAAATGGCAAATCATTGCTACCCGCAGGTATTACCAAAGTAGAGGGGAAGTTTGCTAGTTCTGATGCTGTGCAATTATGTAACGAGGATGGGTTAGAGGTAGCAAGAGGTTTGGTTAACTACAATCATCTGGAGATAGCACAAATTAAAGGCATCCGTTCTGATAAAATCAGCGAAATTTTAGGTTATCCAGGTGCAGACACCGTAGTACATCGCAATAATCTAGTTGTGAAAGAATTTCGTCTTTGTGATGGGGATTAATACTAATTCTTTACAAAAACAATTTGTAAGCAGGATTTTGGCTTTCATCCCAATAGACATAACCCAGGGTTTCTAAGAATGCTTGCCATTCTCCCATCTCATTAGGTGCTACTTGTACACCGATCGCGATTCTGCCATAATCAGCCCCATTATTGCGATAGTGAAATAGGCTAATATTCCAATTGGGACTCATAGAATTCAGGAATTCCATTAAAGCCCCTGGTCTTTCAGGAAATTCAAAGCGGTATAACAGCTCATTTTCTGCTAAAGGCGATCGCCCACCTACCATGTGACGCAGGTGCATTTTGGCTAATTCATCATCGGTTAAGTCAATAGTTTCAAAGCCATTTTCTCGAAAAGTATTGGCAATATTAACCGCGTCTTCCCGATTTTGCAGAGATATTCCGACAAAAATATAGGCTTTTTCCGCATCTGCTATGCGATAGTTAAACTCTGTCAGATTATGCTTGCCAATACACTGACAAAACTTGCGGAAACTCCCCCTAGCTTCAGGAATAGTGACACCAAATATGGCTTCTCTTCCTTCCCCAAATTCTGCCCTTTCTGCTACAAAACGCAAGCGATCAAAGTTCATATTTGCTCCACAAGCGATCGCAACTAAAGTTTGATCCTGGATGTTTTCCCTTTCTACATAGGCTTTGATTCCTGCGATCGCTAATGCTCCCGCAGGCTCTAAAATAGAACGAGTATCTTCAAATACATCTTTAATCGCAGCACAAGTATCATCCGTACTGACTAAAATAATTTCATCTACATATTCTTGACAGAGGCGGAATGTCTCTTCTCCCACTTCTCGGACTGCTACCCCATCAGCAAACAACCCTACTTGAGATAATCTAACTCGCTTCCCTGCTGCTAAAGATTGAGACATGGCATCTGCATCCACAGGCTCAACACCAATAATCTTAATTTGTGGTCGTAATCTCTTGATATAGGCAGCAACTCCCGAAATTAATCCCCCTCCCCCAATAGCAATAAAAATTGCGTGGATTGGCTGCTGATATTGTCGTAAAATCTCCATCCCAATCGTACCTTGCCCTGCAATCACATCAGGATCATCGAAGGGATGAATGAAAGTTAAACCCTTGTCTGCGCCTAATTGTTTGGCATAAGCGCAAGCATCGTCATAAGTATCTCCCTGTAATTCTACCTGTCCTTCCCTAGCTCTAACTGCATCTATTTTTACTTGAGGGGTAGTGACTGGCATCACAATAATTGCTTTAGTACCCAACTTTTTGGCAGCTAGAGCTACTCCTTGAGCATGATTACCTGCGGATGCTGCAATTACTCCTTTTTTGAGTATTTCAGGAGCTAATTGCGCCATTTTGTTATATGCTCCCCGCAACTTAAAGGAAAACACCGACTGCATATCTTCTCGTTTCAACAATACTTTGTTGCCGAGCCTGGCAGAAAGATTGGCAGCATATTCTAGAGGGGATTCTTGGGCTACATCATAAACACGGGCGGTTAAGATTCTCTCCAAATAGTCGGAGTTCATGAGCGGTAAATAAGGAATTAGGAACAGATTGTTATTGTACTGGAAACGATTTTCAATTCATAATCAAAAATTGACAATTGATTAAGTTTTGTCAAAATATATTTTTTTGTAACTTTGGTTACAGAAATATGGCATATTTACACTTGTAGGTGGTATAGTAACTTCATAAGGGTCAAACAAGTAATGAATTTATCAGAAGCAATTTAATCAGCAATTCGGAGGCTAAAAATATGTCAGCTCAAAGTCAAGCCCGTTCTTTAATGAACCGTCATCACCATCTTATTAAACATCGTCAACAATCCCTGCTGCGCCGTACCGCAGAAGAAATCGGAGTAGAAGTTGACCAAAATTATTGGACAACCATTCAAGGTAAACCTAACAGCACTTTTAGTAAAACTTATGATCGCAGTAAAGCCTCTTTAAGTTAATTTTTTATACCTAAATATTGGCATTCTTCCGTCAAAAATAGGGCTATTCTTCTGAAGAATAGCCCTATTTCTTATATAGATATTATTTTATTGAACTGCCAGTTCTGGTGGTAAAGAATGGGAAAACTTTTTAACCAGCTTGCGGAATTCTTCTCCTTCAATAGTTTCTTGTTCGATCAGAATATCTGTAATTCGTTCGATAGTTTGGCGATTGTCTTGAATAATCTTTTTGGCATTTTCATAGCACTGTAGGGCAATAATGCGTACTTGATCATCAATACGAGCAGCGATCTCTTCTGAATATTCTGCCCGTTGCATGGAGTCATTACCCAAAAATACTGGTTGTTCCTGACTTTCTAGAGACAACAAACCCAAGTCAGACATACCAAATTTAGTTACCATCTGTCTGGCCATTGATGTTACCTTTTCCAAGTCATTACTAGCCCCTGTAGTAACTTCTGTATCGCCAAAAATTATATCTTCCGCAGCTCTTCCTCCTAAGGTCGCAGTTATTCTCGCTAAAATTTGATTTCTAGATATTAAACCTTGTTCTTCATCAGGAGTAAACCAAGTCAAGCCTTGAGCTTGTCCTCTAGGAATTAGAGTGACTTTTTCCAAAGGATCGTGACCAGGAGTTAGGGTCGCAACAATAGCGTGACCAATTTCATGATAGGCAATCAATCGCTTGGCTTTACTATCCACTAGGGGTGTCCCTTCCATTCCTGCTACTACCCGATCTACCGCGTCATTAACCTCTGACATAGTTACGGCTTCTTTCCTGCGTCTAGCGGTGAGAATAGCAGCCTCATTAAGTAAATTAGCCAAATCTGCCCCACTAAAACCAGGAGTGCGACGGGCGATCGCTTCTAAGGAAACTTCGGGAGCGATTTTTTTATCCCGACCATGAACCTCTAAAATTCCCAATCTGCCCTTGTAATCAGGATAATCCACCATAACTTGGCGATCAAAACGCCCAGGACGTAATAAAGCTGCATCAAGTACATCAGGGCGGTTAGTAGCAGCAATCACAATTACTCCTGAATTCCCCTCAAAACCATCCATTTCTGTGAGTAATTGATTGAGAGTTTGTTCTCGCTCATCATTTCCCCCTCCAATACCAGCACCACGCTGACGACCTACCGCATCGATCTCATCAATAAAAATCAAACAGGGGGCATTTTCCTTCGCTTTACGGAACAAATCCCTAACTCTGGAAGCTCCAACCCCCACAAACATCTCCACAAACTCTGAGCCAGAAATACTAAAGAAGGGAACTCCCGCTTCTCCTGCGATCGCTTTTGCCAAGAGAGTTTTACCAGTTCCAGGAGGACCAATTAACAACATTCCCCTGGGAATTTTTGCCCCTATTGCAGTGAATTTTTCTGGTTCTTTGAGAAAAGTGACAACTTCTTGTAATTCTTCCTTGGCTTCTTCAATTCCAGCCACATCGTCAAACTTGACTCCTGTTTTCGCTTCCATCTGGAATTTAGCCCTAGATTTGCCAAAACTAAAAGCTTGACCAGAAGCATTAGCAGAACGACGAATAATCATAATAAGTACTGCTAACAAGACAAAAATGACCATTAAATTGATTAACAGACCAGCAGTGGCAGAGCGATCAATGGAAGTCTTAGGAGCAAAATCTGGAACAGAATCCCTGATTTTAACAATTAAATCTGGGTCTTTTTCAAACAGTAATACATTTTTGCTCTCTTGTCCCTCTGGCTGATTTTTCAGGGTTACTTTAGCTCGATTATTAGTTTGATCCAATTCAACCTTACTTACCTCTCCTCTTTCCAACTTTTCGATAAATTCGCTGTAACTAAGAGATGAAGGATTTTTTTGAGCCAAAGCTGGTGTTCCCAGAAGAACCGTTTGCAATATCATCCAACCAGCAGCTAGTCGACCAAGAGAAGTAAATTTACTTTTAGGCTTCGATGAGGTCTTCAGCCTTAGATTTTGTGGATTGTAAATGCAAAAATTCTTTTGAGACTCTCGTTTCATCGGACAATCAGGTTTGATAAAAAATTATTTGGGTAACTCAACGATAACGAAAAATTCGTGATATTAGCTATTGATTCAAGGTTTTAGATGAACTTATAGTATTTTGGAAATTTTTAAATTTCCAATTAACAGCAACCAAAAGGCAAGCTTTTCAATCTTAAACCTCATTTAGATATAAAGTGTAGTTTTGCCTGACTAAGCTAAATCCTTAATATTTTCGTTCCCTGTTATTTTAATAAAATTGAGGGTTTCATAATAATTATCGAATCACTTTAGATACACTAAGGTTATAATGTTTTATTATAAGAATTGTTAATCGTTCATCTTTACATGATCAAAATTGTGCAGAGACGGAAGTAGGTTTTTAGCAAACCGAAGGAACGCACCGCATCCAAATTTGTAAGAGGATAAAATGATGCTTGTGCTTTCTCTATGCTACTTGGGAATAGTAGCGATCGCAATTTACCTTAGTAGTAAAATTGAGGATGAAGTATTCAAAGTCGGTCTGGTCATCACCGCCCTAACCTTCTCCTTGGTAATTCTAATTTGTGCGCCTTGGACAATCAAACTAGTAGTGGCAGCTATTAGCAGTGCCTTGGGAAGTATTTCTATAAAAGATTTGCCCTTCTAGTTGCCCAAAAAATTCAGAATACACACCCTAAAGATAATTTCCTATTAGTTAAGGATTTTTGTTAATATATCTAGACTAAAATCAAGGAGAATTAAGCTGATGTCTTTACTCATAGAACTAGCAACAACTACAGGAACTAAATTTCCCACTTATTTTGTGGCTGTATATGTGGTAGGTTTTATTGCTGCTGTGAGTATTGGTTCAATTGCCTGGTACAATTCCAAGCGTCCTGCTGGTTGGGAAAATGCAGAACGTCCTGATTTTGTCCCCAACATGAAAGAAAAAGAGGATACAAAAGAGGATGACCAAGCCTAGAGCGTCGATTCAGTAACCAGAAATTTTTTGTGGGGTGAGACAAGGAAGAGGGGGGAGAGGGTGAAGACAAGGGAGTTAGAGGTGACTTTCTTCCTTGTCCTCCTTGTCTCTCTCAACTAGGGTTTTTGAGATTACTAAATTGGTGTTCTAGAGCCATCAAAAAAATAAGGGAAAATTAACTTCTCATCAGAACTTAGTTGAGAATTTTTAATTCTCCAAAAAATACTTAAACTTGACCAGTACTAAACAGACGACCAATGACTTCTTCTATAGGAGGGTCATTGACACTTAAATCCCTGATTGGTAGTTGGGCTAGAAGGCGAGAAATAGTTTCAGTTAGGTTTTCTCTAGGCACAAAAAACCTAACTTCTTGTCCTTCTATGGATTCAATCTCCCCATATTCTTTTAAAGTCTCTTCCGATAAAGGTTGAGCTAATTCCACTTTAACTTCTCGACAAGGGGAAAAACGTTCTAACAAGCCATCAAGACTACCATCGTAGATCAATAAGCCTTGGTGAATTAGTAATACGCGATCGCATAACGTAGTAATATCAGTCATGTAGTGACTAGTTAGCAAAATAGTAGCTTGATATTGCTGGTTATATTCCTTTAAAAATTCCCTAACTGAAACTTGAGCATTAACATCTAAACCCAAAGTCGGCTCATCTAAAAATAATACTTGGGGATGATGTAATAATGCAGCTAATAATTCTGCTTTCATTCTCTCCCCTAAAGAAAGTTTCCGCACTGGTTGAGTCAGCTTACTTTGTAAAGACAACATAGAACTTAACTTGTCTAAACGTTGATTAAATATTTTGTCAGGAATTTGATAAACCGCAGCATTAATTTTCAGAGAGTCTAGGGCTGGTAAATCCCACAGCAATTGCTGTTTTTGCCCCATAACTAAGCTGGTTTTCTGCAAAAATTGTGGCTGACGGCGAAAAGGATTGTAACCTGCTACCCTAACCTGTCCTGCGGATGGATGAATTAATCCTGTGAGCATTTTCAGGGTTGTAGTTTTGCCTGCACCATTTGCCCCCAAGAAGCCCACTACTTCCCCTGGCTCAATATAAAAAGTTACATCTTGTACAGCTTTAATTTGACGGTAGGTACGATGAAAAAAGTGATTTAAGGTACCTTTAAGACCAGGCTGTTTGACTGCAACAGGGTAAGTTTTACTTAAATTTTCGACAGCAATAATAGACACTAGAACTTTCCTGAATTGATCAATTTAGTCTGGCTGATGTTTTCTAGAAGCAATGAGAAAAACTTGATGGCTGGTCGAGGGCATTCTGCCTTTTAAAGCCAGAGCCAAGGGAGACTTCGTTAGGAACAAAAGTAAATACCTTTGATTGGGTAATACCTGTTACCTCTAACTGATTGGGTAGGTTATTTGATGAGGTATAAAGAGAATAGCGATCGCTTATTAAGGCAACTCGATCTTCACTATAGTTTAATTCTGGGGAAAATTGCACTTGTGAGCGGAAGGTACTCTGCCCTGAAAAGGCAGAGCGTAGCGAGACTTCTTCATAACTGACTTGGGGACAGTTTTGAGTAAAACCAGTCTCAACTAGGATTGTTTTATTGTTTCTTTGTATGATTAATGTTGCTTGAGTGGGTTCTATCTTTACGATGTAGGAACTATTGCCATTATCTGCTTGATAGGTGTTTATTTGATCTGTAGGATAAGCAGGAATAAAGTTGGACTTGTAGCTTTTATTCTTGGCTGTTCCCAAATAAAAATAGCGATTGCCTAGCGCACAAAGGTTAACATAAAAATTGGCTGTCTCGAAGCTACCAATTTCTTGATAAGCTGCTCCAAACTGTTGGCAGTTGTCTCTGACTTGATCAACAATGAAAAAATAATCCGTATTGGAAGTACCTGCGAAAGCTGGTAATGTGCAAGTTGTAGCTGTACTCACCAATAAACTTAGCCATAATCTGCCGTACATGATCGCTTCTCACCATTCAAGTGGATAATTTCTTAGAGTGACCAACTCTAAAGTATATGGTTTCCTTTAATTAAAATATGTAAACCTAGTATGGATCACAACTACTAGTTACAGTAATAAAATTGTCCATGGCAAATTTAAAATAACTATTGTTGACCAATTCGAGAAAACGCTAGGATCATCAATAACATAATAAATACAATAACTAATAGTCAATTCAGAATAAAATTATGGGAGAAGCAAAACGTCGTAAGTCCGCCCTAGGGGATAAATATGGTCAAGAAGCGCGAATCTTACCTGGAATTCCCATTACTAAATCTCAGGCAGATCAGTTTGTAAAACTGACAAGCAAAGGTGCTTGGATTGGCATTGGTTTAATGATTGCTGCTTGGTTTACTGTAAGATTTATTGGTCCTGCTTTTGGTTGGTGGGAAGTTTATTAATCTAGCTTATAGCATAACTATATACACCAAAAAAATTTTAAATTCCAACAACTGGGAGAAATGGAGAATGAGTGACAAAAATCCCTACGAAATACTTGGGGTTACAGAAAATGCTTCTTTTGAGGAAATACAGGCTGCTAAACAGCGTATCTCCCAAGAATATAGTGAAGATAATAAAATGGTCGAAAGCGTGGAAGCAGCCTACGATTCCATTATTATGGAGCGTCTGCGTTTACGACAGGAAGGGAAAATTAAAGTACCAGAAAAAATTAGATTCCCAGAGCGAACTGTAGAAGCCCCTAAATCTAAAAATACTACTATCACTAAGAATAGGGTTAATTGGGTTCAGGATTGGGTAGATAATCCCTCTCAGACAGAGATTTTGATTCCGACAGGATTATTCCTGATTTTATCGATTATTACGGTAATTTCCCTTAATAATAATAACGATGCCTCATCTATGTTGATTGCCTTAGGGTTTATGAGTAGTCTTTACTTTCTTAATCGTAAGGAAAAGCGTTTTGGTCGTTCTTTGTTGATTAGTTTCATGGCTTTAGTTGTTGGTGTGGGTTTAGGAGTTGCGATCGCAGGAGGGTTAAGAGGCAGTAATGTTATGGTTTCTAACAATCAAGTTGCCTCTGCGGTGACTTTTACCCTATTTTGGTTCGTTAGTTGTTTTCTGCGCTAATTAACCAAGCGGATTACTGATAGGTTAAGGGGATTAAAGAGGTGATTTTGTCCACTGCTTGTTGCAGATTATCCAGGATGAAATCAGGCTGGTGTAGCTCTAATTGATTGCGATCGCGAATTCCTGATAATACGCCAATTGCCTTCACGTTATGGGTTTTAGCAGCTACGATATCAGCTTCCGTGTCCCCTACCATCCAAACATCACTGGCAACAGGCAACTCTTTTAAAGCTCTAGCCATCAACAAGGGTTTATCCTTGACATCAGCAGTCTTAACATAGTCATTAGGCAAGCAGTAACGACGATCAGGTGGAAAAAATCTGGCTAAATCATATTGTTCAAAGGCTGCATCAAGTTCCTTTTCCTTCCGCATGGTCATAACGGCTAAATCGAAACCTAATTGTTGGACTTGTTCTAAGGCTGCGATCGCTCCTGGGATCACAGTATCATAAACTAAATAAGATAGATTATGTACCGTATCCCTACGTAAGTGGGCAAAATCTCCAGCTTGAGTGGCATCTAAACCTGACATTAAGCCAATTTTGCGCTCTGGAACCCGACTTCTTTTTAATTGCCAAAATTCAGCTTTAGATAACTGATTAATTGTTTGGTTGGGATATTTGACCTTTTCTAGACAAGACTGGTAAACATGATAATAGCGAGGGGAAACATCCATTATGGGACCATCAAAATCTGTAATCAGTCGCAGCATTCTTGAATTTTTATTAAGCTTTATTACAACTTAATATTAAACCATTACGAAGTCAGTCGTAGTTTCCCAGGATACTTACGCTAGTACTCTGTCAATTTTGCAATGATGGATTGAGATAAGACAAGAGGGACAGGGGAAGGGAGAAATTTATCTCAGATCACCCTAACTTAAAAAATCTATTTTTTCATTTGGATTTGTTTTGGTGTGTAATCAGCAATGTTTACATAACCATTTTCTCTCATAGTCCAAATAAAGTTATTACTCAAGACTAGTAAGCTAATGCCTATTACTAAAATATATGTTTCCGATAATTTATTCATTTTTTTATTTGCAGATAATCAAAGGTAAGAAAATAAGCTGCCCTAATTAGTTGTGCAAATCGCTCTAATTCTTTCGTTGTTATTAATTAGTTTGTCAATCTTCAATGAATCCTTGATGAGGCTTTTATGAGAGAAATTTCATCCAGTTTGATCGAACAAATCAAATCACTAAATGTTGTTTACCCATAAGATATTTCTAAGTACTAGGGGAAACAGATATAGCGGTTCTCACAGTTATGCGGTATACCCAATGAACAATGTCCTAAAGGATACCGTACTTCATCAGTACGAGAACTGCTATATTTTTTTGTATAATAAGTCATAGTCATAATGATTATGATTTGGAGGTTGGATTTAATCAATGGCAAAACTCAAAGAGCGACGGGTTGAAAATGTCAATGGTGATTTTTATGTTGATTCCAGTTGTATAGACTGCGATACTTGTCGTTGGATAGCACCAAACATCTATCATCGAGCAGGAAATCAATCTGCGATATATCATCAACCCAGTAATAAAACTGAAAGAAAACAAGCAATACAAGCTTTATTATCTTGTCCGACAGCTTCCATTGGGACAGTAGAAAAACCCACAGATATTCTGGAAGTACAAAAAACTTTTCCTTTACTGGTAGAAGATAACGTTTACTATTGCGGTTATCATTCCGAAAAGTCTTATGGCGCAGCTAGTTATTTTATTCAAAGAGCAGAAGGAAATATCTTAATAGATTCTCCTCGCTTTACTCCCCCTTTAGTTAAAAGACTCGAAGCATTGGGAGGAGTAAGCTATATGTATCTCACCCATAAAGATGATATTGCCGATCATCAAAAATTTCAGCAACACTTCCAATGCAAGCGCATTTTACATGAAGCAGATATTACCCCAGAAACTGAAGCTATAGAAATTACTCTATCGGGAAATGAGACAACAGAATTAACACCAGACCTTTTCATTATCCCTGTTCCAGGTCATACAAAAGGTCATACTGTGCTGCTGTACAAAAACAAATTTCTGTTCACTGGAGATCATCTCGCATGGTCACCTTATCTAAATCATCTCTATGCTTTTCAGAGGTATTGCTGGTATTCTTGGTCAGAACAACTCAAATCTATGGAAAAACTGGCTAATTATACTTTTGAGTGGGTTTTACCTGGGCATGGTCGTCGTTATCATAGCGATAGG
>JASJDB010000172.1 GCA_030065315.1 Xenococcaceae cyanobacterium MO_167.B52
TTGGCTATGATTTTTAATTCTTATTAGAAAAAAATCAAGTTATCGTAGTTTAGACAAGAGTTTCACAATTTTAAAATCGCAAGAGTTTTCTCAGACTGATGAAAGAGGGATATAAGCTACAAAACCGCCCAATAAGACCAAGACAATTGAGATGAGGATATAACCCCAAGACCAAGTGAATCTTAAAGGGTTTAACCAACTCTTCTATCTGTTGAGAAATTGCTTTATTGTCTATGTTTGGATGAGTTCTGTTTCTGGCGTGGTCTCTAATACTTTTTTGTGAATGTGCCATCGAATTGAGCGCGAGTGCCTAAGTTAGGACAAAATTGATATTTACTACCTAGTTTAAAATTTCTACATCCCCTAATCTGACTGTATTTGACAACTTGTACACTTTCTTAACTTGTCACCATTGCCTAACACCTAACACCTGTCACAGCCATTTTATATTTAATTACACCTACCTACTTAGCAGTTAAATTCGATGAATTTTGCATCAGTTAAATGTAATCTAGAGCGCTTGCCATTTATTATATTAAAATTGATGAGCAGAAGCTAAATGACATGAAGAAAATTACATTGCTAATCTTCCTAGCTTTCTTGCCGTTTGCAGCAGCCTGTAACAATCAAAATCAGTTGGTGCAGGAGCCAACTGAGACATCTACATCTGCTGAAGACGTTAAGCGAGAAGCTAAGGAAGCTTTTGAAACAGCAGCTACATATACACAGGAGCAGAAGCAGAAATATCGAGAGGAAATACGAACCCAACTCGATGAGTTTGATAACCAACTAGATGAACTAAGACCATTAGCTGAAAATGCTAGGGAATCAGCCAAGATAAAGTTAAATAAACAGCTCGAAATGTTGAAGCAAAAGAGAGAGGTTGCGGAGCAAAGACTAGAAAAGTTGAGATCTTCCCAAGATGAAGGGTGGGCAAAGGTAAAAGATAGACTGGATAAGGCAATGGCAGATTTACAGAAGTCTTATGAAGGTGCTATGGCTGAGTTCAATGATCAAAAAGAGTTTAATCAATCGGAAAAGAAACAAGAACCTTGACATACTCCCAACGCTGCAATCAAAGAATTTCAGTCTTGGCTTCTCAACTCACATTGAGAACCCTTACTTATGTCTCCTTTTTTGATCCCTTTTCGCCTACTTATCCCAAGAACGTAGGCAAAGACTAGATAGATTTTAAAATTAACTAAATATCTCAGGTTTACTTGTACTAGGAAGATACAAGGGATGACGAGGACAACCTTTTTTAGTGACACCAAAACAGTAAAGATGAGTATGATTTTTTAGCAACTGGAGAACATATAAATCTTGTTTTTGCCAAGCACCATGATTTCCCCAAGCTAAAATAACTTGATCGCTATTATGAGCAGTCTTTAAAATGTAACTGTCATTATCCTTACCGATTGGTTCTGCTACTTGCTTGAGTAATGATGGTTGGGATGTACGATAAGCAAACAGGTTGACTACTTCCAATCTGCCATAACCCCAGGAGTTAGCAAAATTAATGCAGCGTGTAATAGTCGGATCGTTAAGGGACGCATCAGCACGACTAGGGTTTAACATGATGAATGAAACAGTTTTGCTGTCACTATCCCATTCACGCCATAACAAATAACGATAATTGCCTATAATTACTGCTCCGCCTCTCATACTAAATCCTGTTTAGATACAACACTTTAAATTTGTAGGAATTTAGAATTTAGAATTTAGAAAGGTTCAATCTAATTCTAGGCTTTAAACTAAAAGTATACTTTGGTAAGTGGATTTAGTATCATGCCTATCTTCAGCCTCAATGCTTTCCAATAAGATTGTGACATTAACTGATGTTTTTCTTGAATTATATAACTTGGAAAGAGAAAGAAAAAGTGTGAAACTGAGAAGAGAGACTCCTCAAGAACAATGCTTCCTCTGGTCGGCATCCCAACAACAATAGCAAAATTTCTCAAACAGTATCGCAAAGTGTTTTGCTGGGCGCGGTGCGCGGTGGCTTAACTCCGACTTCGGAAGAATCTTTAGGAAACATAGATAGGGTAGTCAACTGGGCTTCTCGCGATGATATCCAAGTCATTAAAAATGGTGTAGTAGGAGTGCGTCAACGTTCTGCCCAGGAAACGAATCAACAGAGCGAGCGAGTTATTCAACAAGCCCAAGGTTGGGTAGTAACATCAGATGGTGATGTCTTCCTTACAGCAGAAAACCCTCAAGTAATTCTTCAAAATTCAGGTATCCAGCATCCAGATTGTCACCTATCAACAAAAAACTAAAAATAGCTTACGTTATTTACATTGAACAGTTTTGGCTATACCTTGGCTTTGACGTTGTCTGAGTTCTTGTAAAATCAAATCGATACAGGATACTAAATTCTCATTAGGCTCCAGTGGGGCATTATGTGTTCCAGGCAGCACCTTATGGAGAAAAGGCTGAAATTCTCGATTTTGTAGTTGACAGTCTAAAAAAGCTACGTCATCTTCGGCAATTGTATCTCGATCAAAAGAAATCAATGCCATTAAGTTGAAAATTTCTGTGCTTTTTCTGATTAGGCATTGTATTTCACATCGATTTGGAAAATCCCAAAAACTAAAAAGACTGATATGTTGATTGACTACTTGTACTGTATTGTTAATTTCAGGTGCTAATAGCAAGCTAGGTTGATCTCGAATGAAAGGATTAATTGAACATGATCTTCCTAATAGCTCTGATATATTTTCCATAGCTGAATTTCGATAACAATCAGCTCGTTTTATATCTTTTTGTGTTTTCTCAATGTCTTCTCTGGCTAAACATGAGCTTAATACTCTACTTCTTCTTTGAAATTCATCATAATCATCACTCAGAATTTCTAGCAATAAGATGTATTTACATCCTAAACTGTAACCTAACCAAAAGTAGTTATGATCATTAGCATAAAAATCTAATTGTTGATCTTTAGCTGTAGAACAGAATAGCTGTTTGATGATTTTAAAACGTACTTTATAGAGGTCTTCTAATATTTCAATAGCTACAGACCAGTGATTAAATTGAAATGGATGAAACGGAAAATGATAAACAACTAGTGAATAACCTTTGTCGTATAAATGCTGAAAAAGATGCTTAAACGAATTTTGAGGGAAAGAGCCAGAAATAAAGCCTCCAATAAACTGAATAATACCTTTAGGTTGAGGATGAAAAGCAACTTTAGTATTTGAACCTTTTATGGAATCAAAATTAACCATGAATTTTTCTCTGTAATTTTTACTTTTCTGACATTGGGTAATAGAAAAAATGCCTACAAGTCTTAGGATTTTCTGTTTGGCTTTATTATGATTACTAAATAAGTATTTGGTGAAGAGAATCCTCAAAGTGAATTTTGCGATCGCTCTAATTTTATTGGTTACTTTCTGGACAACGCTTCATAATAATTTCAGTATTGCGACGAGATGCTTGTCCTCCAAGTCTTTCAAGTCTTTCTGGAATTCTATTATCATCAACTTTATTAAGATAATCAAGAACTTTTGTTCTTTTCTGACAGAATGTTAATCCATTGTTATTCTCAGGTGAATAGAGATTCCCTAAGCTTAAAGGTGTTGGCGTAATAAAAGAGTTTGTTAGTATTAAGCTTTCGTGGAGTACATTCTGATTGCTTCTGGCAACACTAAATAAGTCACCAAAAAATGGAATAGCTCCAAATACGCCATGCCAGATATGACCAATAATGGGAATGCGGAATCTTCCACCATCTAATGTGGCTTGGCTAGTAAAGGTAGAAAGATCGAAGAAATCTAAAGCCTGAGTATAAACAGTAGTATGCACTTGCTGTTTTCCGATGCGTGATATTGGAGGTACCTTCTTTTCTTCTGCTGTAGGCGTAAAGATCGGATCGGTTACTTCCAACTTGATGTTTAGTTCAGCTGCATTTAAATTGCGTGAGATTCCTGGGGTAAATGCCAAGTTAGTACCTGTTTGTATTTCTAACGGAATAGATTTTTGTTCTAATGCTGCGATCGCTAATCCCAATAGGCGCGATACTGGAACTCCTCCTGTAGCTGCTGTTTCTGCTGCATCTGACGCATCATCAAGTGCCCCAGTAGGAAGAAAATTAGAGATCGTCTCTTGGAGTGTTTCGGCTCTCGATAATAGTTCCGTTAAATCTGGGGACTGAGAAAGTTCAAACCCACTGGTTGAGCTTGTGTTAACTGTTGTCTCAACTCCATCTAGAGTAGATATTGTGCTTCTGCCGACCTGAGCAAAATCTACGCCACGGCTATTACCGACTTCTTTTTGAATCATAGCCAAAGTTGGTTTGATGAAAAAATCTTCAATTAGTTTCCCATTGTTCCTTTAAACTTCCAAGTCTTGTCAAAAATCAAATTTCTTACAATAGGGATATCTTTGCGAGAAACTATCCCTAATGACTAGCCAAAAATCCCCAGTAAGTAAAATCGTTACCCAAGCAGTAACCAATATACAAAATGCGGTAAACTTTCAAGCCTTGAAACTCAAGCAAGGAAAGCAGATACCTGAAATTAGGGTGCAAAATGGCAGGGGCAAAGAAGAAGTTTATCCTCTAGCTGGCGATCGCTATACTCTGGGGAGAAGTTCTCGTTGTGATATCCAGATTCCAAATGAGATAGTAAGCCAAGAACACTGTACCCTAAGAAGAAACAAGAAACAACCTAGGGCATTTATTGTTCAAGATGAAAACTCTACTAATGGGATATATCGAGGCAAAAAACGGTTCAAGTCTTTGTCTTTATATCATGGGGAAAGTTTTACTCTTTCCCCTCCAGAATTAGAAGATGTAGTCACAATCAAATATTACAATCCCCCTCCATATTGGATCCCAATAATCCGCTATAGTTTATATGGAACAGGGGGATTATTGGGGATTTTCGCAATTTGGATTGGTTTGGAATGGTCAAGAGTATCAGTTGATCCTTTACCCAGGGAATCTAGCAGACCAGTGGTAGTATATGCCGAGGATCGGAAAACTCCCATTAATCCTGTTGCCAAAAGCACTCACAGGGAATTGAAAAACCTCAAGGATTTTTCTCCCTATCTGCCTGATGCTCTGATCGCTTCGGAAGATACTCGCTATTATTGGCATTTAGGTGTAGATCCCTACGGTATTGCTAGAGCCATAGTAATTAATTTAAGAGCTTCGGGATTGGAACAGGGTGGAAGTACTATTACCCAGCAACTAGCTCGGAGTCTATTTCCTGAAGTGGGAAGAGAAAACACCGCAGGTAGAAAGTTAAGAGAAATGTTCGTTGCTCTCAAACTAGAAGCTTTTTATAGTAAAGATGAAATTTTAACAACCTATCTAAATCGAGTTTATCTGGGGATCAACACTTATGGTTTTGAAGATGCAGCCCAATTTTACTTTGAAAAGTCCGCAGCGGATTTAGATTTATCAGAAGCTGCTGCTTTGGTGGCAATTTTACCAGCCCCTAATGCTTACAATCCGATTAAAGACTATGATACCGCGATCGCGTTACGCAATAGAGTAATTAATCGCATGCTCAAGTTAGGTATGATCACAGAAACGGAAGCAGATCGAGCCAGGAGATCCCGTATAGAAGTTAGTCCCAACGCCCGTCGTATCCTTTCAAACACTATTGCGCCCTATTTTTATAGTTATGTCTTAGATGAATTGCAACAGTTGTTGGGTAGAGAAGTAGCCAAAGAAGGTAACTTTATCATTGAAACAGCCTTAAACCCAGATCTCCAAAAAGCTGGGGAATTGTCCTTAAGAAATTCAGTAAATGAAGATGGTAGAAGACTGGGTTTTGAGCAAGGTGCCTTAGTTACCCTAGATACTAATACAGGGGAAATTGTCGCCCTAGTAGGGGGTGTTGACTACCAACAAAGTCAGTTTAACCGAGCTACCCAAGCCAAAAGGCAACCAGGTTCAACCTTTAAAGTCTTTGCTTATGCTGCTGCTCTAGAAAGAGGCATCAATCCAGATAAAGAATACTCCTGCAACTCCATAACTTGGAAAGGGCAACGATATCGAGGTTGTGAAAGAAGTAAGGGAGCCATAGATATGTATGAAGGCTTGGCAAAGTCCGAAAATGCGATCGCTCTTAGGGTAGCCCAAGATGCAGGATTAAATAGGGTAATCGATACCGCCCAACGTTTAGGGATTAAATCAGATTTAACCTTAGCTCCTGGTTTAGTATTGGGACAAAGTGAAGTCAGCGTTTTAGAAATTACTGGAGCTTATGGTGCATTAGCTAACAATGGAATGTGGCATCGTCCCCATGCTATTAAAAGAATCTTAGATGGGGGAGATTGCATTGATGAAAATAATATTGATACTTGCCGAGAAATTTATAGTTTTAATCAAGAGCAAGAAAATTACCGAAAAGCAGTTAGTCGCAAAGTGGCATCTCGCATGACCAAAATGTTACGGAAAGTAATTCAAGATGGTACAGGAAGAGCTGCAAAATTGGGAGAAGGAGAAGCAGGAAAAACAGGTACAACTGATAAAAATGTGGACTTATGGTTTGTTGGCTATGTACCCCAAGTCAACTTAGTAACTGGAGTTTGGTTGGGCAATGATGATAATACTCCTACTAGTGGCAGCAGTTGGCAAGCTGCTAAATTATGGGGCAAATATATGAAAGAATTTGTTGATTAAGTCGAGAGTTTAAAAGTTAAAAATTATAATTTACCAAATACTAGAATGATCAATTAAGTAGCTAGGCAGAATTAATGGGAACATTCTATTGGATCTGAATCAAAGAAATGAGTAAGTTGCAACGCCAAGAAGATGAAATGTATGAGGTGGGATACATGATTGAAATTCTCCCAGATTGTCGAACCTGTAAAGATTATCACGGTCAAGTTTATGGAGGTATTGAGCTGGTCTGTGCAGTTTATCCCTATGGATACAGTGGGGATGGCTGTCCTGATTATCAAGCAAAAAAAGGCTAAAGACTACTTAGGGTTTGCTGAAAAAGTTTTTTGGCGAGGTTCAAGTCAGAAGTCAGCCCTAAAGGATTAGCTGGCGCGTCAAGTCAGAAGTCAGAAGTCAGAAGTCAGAAGAGGTAATCAGAATAATCTAGACAATCTCAAAGTGTATGGGTTTTGAAGGTAGAGAAGCTTATTTCTTGCACTTTATCAACTTTACCTGAAGACCAAACCATTGATTTGTCAAGGTTTTAGACTTATTCAGCAAGTCCTACTTATCGAGGTATGTTGCCCCTGGGTGCACGAACCCTGTATTTACGCCTAGAACCTGGTTTGACTTGACGTCATCTTGAGAAGTGTTACCACTTGGCCTATGGCGAAGGTTTATTCACTTAAAAGCCAGAGTAACACCATTTAGACCGAGCTCCATCTGAGATATTCAGCCCATTAGTGCCTGGGCAAGTCCGATGAAGAGCGGTATGCCTATAGCAAGGGCAACTGGCGTGCCAACGGCTGTAGACGAACCGATGTAGGCAGAGGGATTAGCCGACGGGATCCCAGCTCGTAAAGTAGGGGGTCCTGAGATATCCGAACTGGAGGCTGCGATGACGGCTAAAATCACGACTCCTCCAAGGCTAAATCCCGTAAGGGCGTGGGCAATCATGCCCAGACCGAAGGCAATCAAACCATGAAGTAGTGGACCTACGAAAGCATATAGGGCGTACCACTGACCCACTTTCCGCAACTCACCGAGTCTTGCGGTTGCTTCCATACCCATTACTAGCATCAATATCGAAAGCAGACCTCGGAAGAGAGGATCGAAGAAGCTTTCATAGACACTTTCTGGTTGAGTTAGTATACCTAGGACTAGACCGAGGAGTAATGCTGATAGGGCAGAACCCTGTAGGCTTTCCTGGATGATAGGCCAGATTTTGACTCGCTCGGCTGCGGTACTGCGAGTTTTATGGGGATAACCGCCTGAGGCACCACTCTGCATAACAGGATACTCGCCTGAGGTGACACTCTGTATGTCAGGATGTCCGTTTAAAGCAACACTTTGTATATCAGGATATCCGTTTAGGGCAACACTTTCCTTACCGAGATACTCTTGCTTGCTGATGTTATTCTCTTTGCTTTTGCTACGCTTTTTGCTAGTATAAACGCTAGCGAATACGATGGCAGTGACAAGGGCGGGGATATCCATGAAGGGATAGAGTGCAGCAGCCCAAGGTTCGTATTGGATACTTTCGGTTTCCAATAAAGTTAAGGCAGCAGCTAGGGTAGAACCACTTACCGCACCGAACAAACCCGCAGTGGCAATGGCATCCACAACTTTAACCTTGGGCATTTTAGCCAAGGTGTAACGCCCGATGAACACGATCAGTATTCCTACTATTACGGCAAACACTGCGGGTAAGAGCATCTCAGCCAGATTGGCATTGCGGATTGCAATACCCCCACTCAGACCAACTTTGATGAGCAGCATAAAGACGATGAACTTGTAGATCGGCTCGGGAATTTGCAGTCTACTATTGACGGCAGCAACAACCATACCACCAATCAGAAAACCGAGTGTAGGGGACTGTAATTTATCTAGGAAGAGCGTCAAGAAATTGGACAAAAAATCCATATATATAATTCCTCTCTTATTGATTAATTTTTTTTTTTATTAGCTTTAGCTGCGTAAAAAACCTAACCAAGTCCTAAGAATTGAAAACGTGTTAGTATATCTGGCTAATAATTTAGGTTTATAACTCAAGACTAAATCGTAGGCTAATACGATCAATAGTCAATCTATCCCCAGGGGGATCACACCAGCAGGCTCGGAGGTTAAGTTTTCTCTAGAATTCGTTTCCCAGTTTGGTAAAAGGTTTGTTGTAGGGTCGGTATTGGTTGAAAAGCTATGGGACGCGCTATGAAGAGCAGACCAGACAATAGCAGTTAGAAGACCCACCCCGATGCCCCAGCCAAACGCCCAAATATGAGAAGGCTCTAAAGTAAATCGCAGGTAGCGATCGCTATCGTAAACATGGACAGCCCAGCCTTCGCCTGTAGATGGTTTCGCTTTTGTCTTGTTCATGATGGTGTCCTTGTATTTCTAAAATAAATTCAAATCCAATAGTTTCAGACATCATTCCAGAAATAATTTCAATACAATTGATGCTATTTACTTGCAACTTCAACCTATTGAATAGATTCTAATGAGCAAAGTAGCCGTCGATTAGTCATAACAAAGTACTATTGTAAAAAACTAATGATTTTATTTTTTACGATAGCTTTTAAGCTATGAGTCCATAATACATCAATTTAACCTTTTGGTTTTATTTTTTAGATAATTATTTTTTATATAAAATTAATTTTTGCCTTATGATGGCTCTAATTTTATTTATAAATAATTCACAGTTAAGCTAAGGGAAAACAAACTGTAAAAGTTGTTCCTTCTCCCAGTTGAGAACGAACTGAAATATTACCAGACATACCTTCAACTAGAGTCTTGACAATGGATAAGCCTAAACCTGTACCCCCAGCGCGGTTACGAGCCTCATCTAAACGGTAGAAACGCTCAAAAATTCTCCCCTGTTGGGTTAAGGGAATACCCGCTCCCTTATCGCATACCTGAATTTGCGCTCGATTTTGATACTGTTCTATTTTTAGAGTAATAGGGTTTGGTGCCGGGGAGTATTTAACCGCATTATCAATTAAATTCAGCATAATTTGCTTAAAACGATTGACATCTGCTTCAATTATTAAGGGATTAGCCGAAGATTCTAAGTTAATTATGCGATCGCTGTACTGTCCAGCCATTTCGATAATTTCTTTAACCATATCATTGACCATAATAGGCTCTAGTTGAAAGTGCATTCCCCCACTATCTACCCTGGCTAAATCCAATAAATCCCGTAATAATTGCACAGTGCGATCTGCTTCAGAACTAGCAGTAGTTAAAGCTTCCCGTTGAATTTCTGTCAGATTATTACCTCGGCGCAGAGTACTTTGTAAATAACCTGAAATAATTGTCAGAGGGGTACGTAATTCATGGGAAACATTACTCAGTAGTTGTCGTTGGTGTTCCCAGGATTCAGATAAACGAGTTAGCATCTCATCAAAAGTTTCCGCCAATTCTTTAACTTCTCTGGGTGCATTATCAAGATGAACTTGAGCCTCACTTAGTTTCTCGGCAGAAATGTTAGAAGTGATTTGACTAATCCGTTTTAGAGGTCGAATGGAACGATCAACATATACAGCAATTACCCCAGTCATCATCGAAATTGCAATCAAAGTTGCAATACTCAAACTACGCATCAGACTGAGTAACATCACCTGATCGTCAGTAATATCTTGACCAATATAAAGCTTACCCAAATTATTATTATCTATCTCTAAAGGAGAAGCACAAAGTAGCCAGTAGCGTCCTTGTAAATCTTGTACGTGAGGAATAGGAGGAACATTATTTAAAGGGAGTAAAATATCTGCGATCGCTTTATCTTGCAAAACTAAAGACTTGGCTGTTACTTCGCCAGAATCAGTTTTGACCCACAATACTTTATTATTACCAGAAAGATTATCTACCGTTCTTTGGGTTCCTTCCTCCAGAGATACCATATCACTGTAAATTCTTACATCATCAGCAAAGCGATCTGCGATGTATTTGATATTTTCCTTATGAGTAGCGATCAAGATTTGTTGCATTCGCATACCCGTCCACATCGCTAAACCTCCTAAACTACAGACAGAAGCAATAGCAATTCCTAATGTTAAGCGGACTTTTAATGAAGACGGATCGAACTTGTGCCAGATAAATTTCATCAACGATCATAAAAACTGAACCTTAATATTTAGTGTGCCTGATTTTTCTTAGAAACCACTGATAAATATCTGGGAAAATAATTAAGTTGTTGATGGTTGATGGTGAGTCGTTAGTGGTTAGTAGTTGATGGTTGATTGATCCTTGTCCTCCTTGTCCCCTTGTCTCCCCAGTCTCCCAGTCTCCCAGTCTCCCTTATCTTCCTTGTCTCCCTCATCTCCCTTGTCCCCCTTGTCTCCCTTATCTCCCCAATCTCCCGTTAAGCTGGAACAGGAATAGATTGTAAGATTTCTTCTACTACTCCTTCTGAGGTGATGCCACCGAAACGAGCTTGGGGTTCGAGAACTAGACGATGAGCGATTGCAGAAATGGCTAGTTCTTGGATATGTTCAGGGGCGACAAAGTCTGAACCATCAAATAGAGCTAGAGCTTGAGCAATTTTCATTAGAGCCAGAGAGCCTCTTGGGCTTGCTCCTAATTGTACTCCTGGTGCGGAGCGAGTGGAGTTTATAATTTCGATCACGTAGCGTTTCATATCTTCCCCGACTCTAATTTTAGCAGTTTCGCCTTTAAGCGCGATCGCATCTTGGAGAGAAACACAAGGTTTAATACTATCTATGGGATGTTCTCCCATTTGAGAAGAAAGAATATTTACTTCCTCTTCTTTAGAGATATATCCCAAACTAAACTTAAGGCTGAAGCGATCCATTTGAGCTTCTGGCAAAGGATAAGTGCCATGAGAGCCTACAGGGTTTTGAGTCGCAATAGTAAAAAATAAATCTTTAAGTTTTTTAATTTGTCCATCAATACTAACTTGCGACTCTGCCATAGCTTCTAGTAGAGCAGATTGGGTGCGAGGAGAAGCGCGATTGATCTCATCTACTAAAACAATATTGGCAAAGATGGGTCCTTCATGGAAGCGAAAAGAGCGATCGTTTTGATCGAAAATAGAAATACCTAAAATATCTGAGGGTAATAAATCTGGAGTAAACTGGATGCGTTTAAACTTAGCATCAATAGAGCGGGCTAGAGCTTTAGCCAAAGTAGTTTTACCAGTACCAGGATAGTCATCTAAAAGAACATGACCACCACTAGCAAAAGCTGCCAATAAACTTCTAATTGCTACAGATTGTCCTTTAACCACCTGAGTAATATTATTATGAATTCGTTGATAAATTTCTTTACCAGATAAGCCAATGGTTACTGAACTGCCATGCTGCATTTTTTTTTGTTGATATACTTATTAAATAAATGTTCACCTACCT
>JASJDB010000173.1 GCA_030065315.1 Xenococcaceae cyanobacterium MO_167.B52
GCACAAATACCTGCTGCTCCAATAAAAGTAGATACCAAGAACACTTCTTGGTCTAACTCCTTACAGACACTGTTAGAAAAGCCCCCAGCAACACTACCCCAGCGCGTAATTACGGGAGGAATGGTTTTCTGTTTGGTCTTTGGGACTTGGGCTTGGTTGGGTCACATTGAAGAGGTCGGTACTGCCCAAGGGAAATTAGTACCCAAAGGCGAAACTTACAAAATCGATGCTCTCGAAGCAGGCAAAGTTACGACGATATTAGTGGAAGAAGGAGAGGCTGTCAAAGCCGGGCAGGTAATGGTTGAGTTAGATGCGGAACTGTCGCGAAAAGAAATCGAACGCCTTGAGCAAATGCTGAGTGCTTATCGACTGGAATTAGAGCAAAAGCGAGCTTTGCTAGAGAGAGTAAGTTTGGAAGCCCAAACCCGTGCTGCAATCGCGGCCGCAGAAACTCTGGCTCAACACTCGGCAATCGCTCTGGCACAGCAAAAAGTAGCAACTAATCGCCAACTGCTGGCTCAAATGCACTCAAAAGCAGCAGCTTATCAGGTAAAACAAATAGAGTCAAAACCTCTGTCTGCTATGGAACAAGAAAGTATTGAGCAACTGCGCTTAGAAATAGCAGCTCATCAGCAGCGTATTGAAAGACTCAAAAACCTAGCGAAAGAGGGCGTAGTTTCCCAAGAATTCGTCTTTCAAGCCGAACAGGCTTGGCGCGACAGCCAACAGCGGTTCTTTCAAGCCCAACAGAGATTACGAGAGGTGCAAATTCGCATTACCCAAAGTCAAGGGGAAGTCGCCTCACAACAAAAAGAAACCGAACGACTTAAGGCAAAGTTAACCCAAAAAAAAGCCGAAGAACGCAGAATTGAGCTAGAGATCCAGCAGAAAATTAAACAACTTGAACTAGAAACTACTCAAATAGAAGCCAAAATTGCTGAAACTGACAATTTACTGCTCAGTGCCAAAACTAAGCTCAAACAGAAATTTTTCAAAGCCCCTGTCGATGGTATTGTTTCATCCTTCGATCTGCAGAACCCTGGCATAGTCATTCAGGCTGGACAAACCATTGCCGAAATTGCTCCTAAAGGTATGCCTCTAGTACTGTCAGCTATTCTACCCAATCGTGAAGCTGGCTTTGTCAAGAAAGGAATGCCGGTACGAATTAAATTCGATGCTTATGCCTATCAGGATTACGGGGTTATTGCTGGCAAGATAGTTTCTATCTCTGCCGATGCGGAAGCTAATGACAAATTGGGTGAGATCTATCGTGTGAAAGTAGAACTAGATCGCGACTACATTACTGAGAATAGGCAAAAGATCAAATTCAAAGCCGGTCAAACTGCTACTGCTGACATAATAATTCGCCGTCGTCGTATTATTGATGTATTGCTAGAACCCATAAGACAGCTACAAAAAGATGGTATCAATCTTTAAAATTGAGCTGAAAAGTTTAACTTAAGATGCCCAATTGATGGGTAAGATGAGCCGAGAAAGCCGAGAGAGCCGAAGAAACACAGATAATAGAGGTAGATATTGCTCAAGTTTTACCTCTCAAATCAATTTTCATAGATTACTACCAAACAATAATCACTATGAATAAGCAATTTTCTGGAGGAAATAGGATGCTAGACCAAGAAATGAGTGATAAAGGGTTTGACCTAATTATCTCAGCCATTATCGACGGTAAGTATTCCTTTGCATGTATTTTAATGCTTCGTCATTACGGTTATGATCCACGGGATTATATTCCTTACGGTACTTACAACCGTTTAATCAAAAAGAATCTTAAACTCGAAAAAAGAAAGCCAGCTCTGGCAAAACACTTCAGTACCTCTCAGCAACTTCTTGGCAATAATTTAGACTTATTAAAAGAATCTAAAACAACCACCGATAGATCTCCAGCAGATGTTAAAAGCAATCCGAAGGATTTGTCCAAATTACAGGTATATCAATGCCAATGTCCTATTTGTCAACAACCAGGAGATTCTGCACTCAAACAACAGCATGCTCAGATGAACCTGTTACTAAGCCGATTGAACGAACAACAGAGACGTTGGTACGTAGCATTAGAAGCCAAAAAGTTAGGACATGGTGGGATTAAATATATGTCTCAAGTAACTGGGATGCACTCCGACACTATTAGGCGCGGTCGCAATGAATTAGATAATTTCCTTGCAGAACGACCTGTGGAGCGGGTACGCCAAGTTGGTGGGGGAAGGAAAGCAGCAAAACCAGAGCCAAAGGCTCCAATAGATTTTGGGTTACTTGGGAATGAGGATTTAATTATCTACCAAAGTTAAGGGTTAAGAACTAAACTCTCACTTCCATTAATAAATCTTTATGTCAATTTTCTTTCTTTTGACTTTCACTTAATACTAAATCCGCTTACCAAAGTATACTTTTAATTTCAAGCATAAAATTAGCTTAAACCCTCCTGACTTCTGACTTCTGATATCCGAAGGTGTATCCTTTAGGACTTCTCGCAAATTTAAAGTGTTGTATCTAAACAGGATTTAGTATAACTCTCCATTTTTCGATTTTCTTTGTGGCAGATAAATATTTTGATCTACTGGTGCCAGATGTTTCTTGCTATGATGCTTTTTTTTCCTGAATAGTTTGATTTTTGCTTCTGTTTGTCTTTCCGTCTTTGAATTCGTCTTTCTGTACCCTCAATCATCACTCTTTTCACTCCAGAATATCTACTCATCTTTCTTCCTGCTGGAGACCCGCAGCTACGCTGACGGGAGGAAAGCAGGGCAGGGTTTAACTGCTCTCCTGTTTACAAATTCGATGCAAAATCTTTATATAGCAAGGGCTTGAGCTACTGTACTATATAAAAATAGCTAGTAAGTCACATTGACTTTTGAACTGACGGTGAGACTCCGTGTATATGGACACTCTAGTTAAAAGGTACTCAAGGGAAAACCAAGAGTCGGTGTCAAGCACTCTAGACCTAGCCTTTGCAGGTAAAGCTTTCAAAACGAGTGAAACAAAACTGATAAAAACAACTAGCAATAACCGAAAAATAAAAGTATGCTCAGACCTAGCAATAGGCGAGAGAGTAGGGGCAATTGGCATTGCCTTGATGCAGAAAATGGAAGCGTAAGCTGGTGTGTTCTGGTTAGTTGAGGACTCGTCGTCTGCGCGAGAGGGATGCGCGGGTTTCCCGCGCATATCCAATCGAAGCGTTGGGGAAACCCCAGACGCTTGAGAAGTCCGTTTGGCTATCCGCAAATAAGGCATGGTGGGTGCGTGAAAGTGAGTATGGTTCTAACTGATAAGCTCAGTTTCGTCTAAAGAATCCCTTATGCGTAGCGGTATCCTTTAGGACAGCTATGCTGACGGGAGGATGTCAAGTAGCAGGAACAGAGCTATTTTCGGAATTCTGTTGCTGTTTTTCCCATCATGTCTTCGTTAATTGAGTAAATTACCCGCTACTTTCACGAATTTTTCTTGAGACAAGGATTGGAAGTAACTCCAATTCATAAGATGATACATCAGCATTTTATGAGCGAGTTAAACTCTGTTTTTTGAATTTGCCAACAGTACCCATACCTGGCAAGTAGGGCTTGGGGACTTAGGTTTTCTCGGTTACATCATAAGCTTTTAGGCTTGACGGCAAGATGAATCGCCCGAAACTCGGAAGTTATTTGCAACAAACTTTCAAAATGAGAACAATACTCTAGGTTAATTATCTATCATTGTTATCGAAAGATGGATAATTGACAACTAACTAAAACTAATTGAGGACGATTAATCGAGTTATTTCTAGTCAAATAATAGCGGTTTTCATATGAGTGGAATACAATCGCTCAAATAAAACTGGCTGAACTGAATAATTATTTCTGATTCAGGCAATTGAAAAACGCTATAAAACGATTTTATTTTAGAAGGAGCGATTTTATGAAAATCTCTGACTTAAATCATTTAGAAACTATTTCTGAAGCACCTAAAGTTGTGGGTGGTTTCAGCTACGGCTTTAGTAACTGGTTCCAGCTCTGGTTGGAACAACAGTCAATCAAGGAAGCTGTTGTTTCTCAAAGTGCCACTCCGAATGGGAAAGGCTCAGCAGTATCTATGACTGGTGAATTAGAAAACGGAGCTCACTTTGCTTTTGCTAGTACTTCTTACGTCAGTAGTACTTCTTACATCAGTAGTACTTCTTACATCAGTAGATAGGGTCAAAACTAGCCAAAGTAGTTCTACTCCAGATAGTGAAAATCTTGAAAAAAATGCCTAGGAGGATTTTATGTATGATTATCTCTGATTTAAATTATTTAGAAACTGTTTCTGAAGCACCTAGAGTTGTGGGTGGCTACGAGAGCATCTTTTATCAAGACATTCTTGAGTTGCTCGAAACAAGCCCGACATTTCAGGGCGACGTTGCTCAAACTCAAACTCAATTTACTCAATTAACTGATGAGACGGGTAAAGTAGAAGGTGAAGCAATAGCTGTGAGCGGCCGAACCTCTAAAAATAGCTTATTTGCTTTTGCTAGCGCAACAACAACATCATCATCTCTCATAAAGTCACAGGCATATCCCGCAACGAGTTTTCGATTTTAAATTGAGGATACTATATGAATTTAACTGATTTCGACTATATAGAGCAAATTGTGGGTGACAAAAGAATTAGAGGTGGTATAGCAACTTACACTTATACAGATAGCACATTTTCAGTAGCAGCAGCAAGTACTACACCAGGTGGTGATATAGGAGTATATGGTGAGGCTGCTGCCTTAGGATCAGCTACTGGCTATGTCACCTCAGCTTATTCTCTAACCAATGCATCTACTTATGCTAACATCAATGTCGCTACCGCCAATGCCATGGCTGGGGCGACTTCTTTCGGACCCAGCGGTTATAACGCTTCCCGTTCTAATGCTACTTCTTTATCTACTTCTCACCCTTACGGGCATATCACCACGGAATTGGCGTTCTCGAGTTCTATAGGAAGTATCTAGTGGCGTAGGGGGAGAGGAACATGTCAAGTACCTTTTTCTGCTACCCAGCCAATAGTCGGTTGACCCATTCCACCTTCCCTGTGGGGGAAAACTCTTTAGGGAAAATCGGTAAGTCATACTAAATCTGATTCTCATAGCCCCTTGATCTTTATTAGTCTGCGTAGGCAGACTTAGTATGTATAACAGGATATTTTAACTTTTAACCTGTAAGTTATAAGTCGGTTTTGACAACAGGATTTAGTATCAAATTAGCGCAGTTGAGACTTCTTGCAAAAGTAAGTTAAAACTTAATACTATCTGAACAACTTCCAATCTTTTGTATATATGATTGGAAGTTTTTTTGTGTGAATAATAATTGAAAGAATACCGCTTTTGTAAAATTCAAAATTCAAAATTCAAAATTATTTTTGATCTTGAGTTAATTCTAGACAAAGCAAGAGATTGACCGAGACTTTATCAAAGTAAATCCTCTTGATCATTACTTCTAGATATAAATAATTTACCTAACCTGTAATTTTGAGATGTATAGTTTTCTTATGGTGGCAAATGTAGTTAGAACGCATATTATACTAAATCCTGTTTAGATACAACACTTTAAATTTGTGGGAATTTAGAATGTAGAATTCAGCCCTAAAGGCACTAAAGTATTCCCTTCGGTCATTCCCTATCGGTCAATTCAGAAAGGTTTAAGTTAATTCTACGCTTTAAATTAAAAGTATACTTTGGTAAGCGGATTTAGTATCAGACCATCGCGAATCCTTTAGGGCATCGGAACAGGGAACAGTGAACAGCCCATTATTTCGTTCTTTTTCATGAAGAATTTCCAATAAAGCAAAATCTGTCGAACTGACGTATACATGAGCGTATCTTTTTTATTGGGAATAACTATAAATTATGCCCAAATGGCTATTATTTTGATTTGTTTTTTAATAACTTCCTGATTTTTTATTAGACTTACGATCAAAGCAAAAAAAAACCGAACTAATTTAGAAATTGTTCAAATTGAAATATCATTCTATTTTTTTTTTGTTATCTTGATAATCAAGACAAGTAAATTGTCTGAAGTAAATTATCAATCAAATCAAAAAGGAGAAAATCAAATGATTATTTCTGACATGAATTATTTGGAAGCGGTTGATCAAGAAACTGAAGTTGTTGGCGCAGGCCTAGTCGACAGAGTCGACTTTGCTAAAAAAGTCAAAGTTAACAAGGATGTCTTTGTTAACATCAACAAATTCGTTTTTTCCTACGCGAAGCCAATCGGCAATCTTGGTGATGCGGAAGCTGCCGCTAATGCTTATGGAGCTAATACCTTAGCGGAAACTCTAACTGCCACTGTATCTGATGACTACAGCAGCCACGCCCTCTCTGAGTCAACCTCTGCTTCAGACGGCGCCCACTACTACTACTATTAATTCAATTCTTTGCCGGACTTAGATTGTAGAGATGGACTTATTTTGATCTATTTCTCCCCAAAGACAGGTTGAGAAAATATCGAGACTCCGGTAGAAGAGACAGACTATAAATGTAGAGGAGAACAAGAACCTGTAAACTTCTTTTAGGCTTCTAATCTGCACTTAAGTCTTTCTCTGCTAACTGCTTTGTCTAGATTCTTTGTACCAAGAATTTGGGCTGTTGTCAACCACCCATTTGTCTCAAATTTGTTGGTTTGTCCGATAGATTCAGGGTTACTGAAAGCTCCCGCTATGACGCTTGTCTTTTAGCGGGAGCAGTTGAGATCAAAACAACTATCTGGTAGCTCTGCCAGTACGGATTTTATGAGAGCTTTTGGGTCTGGTTGACACTCTCCTCGCTAAATAGCGACAGAGATTCTTAAGAGACTTTCATCCTGAATAGTATGCAAATTAACTTAATTGATAATTTTCAAACATTCAAAGAAATAAGAGAAAATTGGGATTTTGTCTACGAGGCTGATTCCCAGGCTCAATTTTTCTTATCCTGGGTTTGGTTGTCTGGATGGCTGAAAATGGGGAAAGAACCATGGTTAATATTAGCTGCCAAACCGAGTTCTCATGATTCATCTTATGTTGCGTTTTTTCCTCTGAAAATTACAGTCAATCAAGAAAATGGAGGTAGTCTTTATAACCAACTCTGCATGGCAGGAAATAGCATAGCCGACTACACGGGCTTGATTTGTCTACCAGAATACGAACAAGAGGCAATTCCTGCTTTGGCCGTATACCTCAAGCAGCAGTTAACATGGTCTATTTTCCACCTGCAAGACATTTTAGAACTGGATACGCGGATGGGTCTGTTTTTGAAGAGTTTCTCTGAAGACAGTTTTGAGTTCGAGCAATCTCGTGAAGAAAATAATCAAGATGGTATTGACAATTATGTTTGTCCTTATGTTCCTTTAGCAGAGGACTGGGATCGATATCTCCAAACTGCCTTAGGCTCAAATACTCGACAAAAAATCAGGCGCTTTTTAAGGAAAATCGAAAGCTCTGACGAGTTTCATATTACCCACGTTGACGCAGACAATCTGGAACGTCATATTGAGATCCTACTCAGGTTATGGCAGTCAAGATGGGGAAGCAAACAAGGAGCTGACTGTGGGATAATTATGTCTTGCCTTCGCGTTATGTTACGCCATTGCTTCGAAAACAAATGTTTATACTTTCCTGTTTTATGGAAAGGAGACAAGCCTATAGGAGCCATAGCGAATTTTATTGATGTCAGTCAAAAATCTATCCTATTTTATATCGCAGGTCGCGATGAGACAGTAAAAAATCCGCCACCTGGTCTTGTTCTTCATGCTTACGCCATCCGATATGCCATTCAAAATGGATTTAAAGTCTACGACTTTCTCAGAGGTAATGAAGCCTATAAGTTTTCTTTTGGAGCTAAAGAACGCCACATTAAACATCTCATAGTCAAACGCAAGAACTGGATTAACCAGTCCAGAAAACTGGATACAAAGACTCTTCCTGAAGCACTCCAACTCACTGTTCAGCATCATCGAGCTAACCGACTCGCCCAAGCCGAGCAGGGATACCGTCAGATTCTGGAAGTTGAACCCCAACACCCTGACGCACTTTATTTCTTAGGTGTGCTGATGAAGCAGAAGGGTGAATACCAGATTGCCGAAAATTTGTTTAAGAGCCTGCTTCAGATCCAGCCTAACTCTATCAAGGCTTGGTTTAGCTTAGGCAATTTATATCAAGAGCAGGGTCAGTTACAAGAAGCAGAAGAGGTCTATCATCGGGTTTTAGTTCTACAGCCTAATTCCCCCGCCGTACACAATAATCTTGGCTATATCTTACAGCAGCAAAGTAAATGGGAAGAAGCGATCTCCTGTTATCAAAAAGCCCTCGAACTTGAGCCTGACTGCATTGAAGCAGATGTTAGCTGGAACAACGCGCTTTACGCCCAGGGAAAGCTATCCTCAGAAAAACAAGCTGATTATGCAGCGATAAACAACGATTTAGGTTCTAAGTGTCAACAGGCAGGTGATTTAAAGACTGCCATGGCTTACTATGAGCAGGCTATCACTATGAAGCCAGACTTAGTATATGCTCACTATAATCTGGGGCTGGCACTACAAAAACAAGGTAAGTTTCAAACAGCGATCTCCTGCTATCAAAAAGCCCTAGAACTTGAACCTGGCTTTGAGGAAGCCTATTTCCGATTAGGCAAGCTTCAAGATGCCCAAAACCGCCAGACATCGCCCCCAATGTCGGTGACATGATAAGTTATACGGTTTCTCAAAAGTAAGGAGAACGAAAAGATGAATGAAACAATTTTCAATTATGTCCCAGGAGTGCTGGGAGTGCTTCCAGAGGGCACCCCCAACAACCCTGTATTAGAAAACAATAGTCAAATATTTGACACAAACCTAACCAGCTATTTTTCTGGCGCGGGTAACGATGCCAACAATTTCAATTCAGATACAAAAATCAGTCTTGTTGATACTTCTAGAAATTTCTATGATTTCACGGCGAAAGATATCATTTCAAAAATTATTTTTCGTACCATTGACGGTAGTTATAATAACTTAAGAAATCGAGACTGGGGAGCCACAGAAACTCAACTGTTGCGCTTAACTTATCCTGATTATGCAGATGGAATTTTTGAACCCAGAGGGGGGTTTGATAGCATCCTTCCCAGTGCCAGAGAAATTAGTAATACAGTAGCTGCTCAAAATGAATCTATACCCAATAGTACTGGTCTATCAGATTGGTTTTGGCAGTGGGGACAATTCATCGATCATGATATGGATCTAACCGAATCTGCCCATCCTTTGGAACCTTTCAATATTGTAGTTCCTACAGGAGATTTCTGGTTTGATCCCATGAATACAGGGACAAAAACCATCAATTTAAACCGTTCTATTTTTGATCCTAACACCGGAACAGATAATCCTCGACAGCAAATTAATCAGATTACGGCTTATCTTGATGCTTCAATGGTCTACGGTTCCGATGAAGCGACTGCTAATGCTCTGCGTACCAATAATGGCACAGGCAGACTGTCAATGAGTATGGGATATAACGGAGAAGCTTTATTACCCGTTGATAATCAAGGCTTTTTTTTAGCAGGGGATATACGAGTAAATGAACAAATTGGATTAACTTCTGCTCATACTCTCTTTGTCCGAGAACACAACCGCCTTGCTGATGAGATTGCCTATAAATTAGAAACCGGCAATAATAAAATCCTGGATTTATCTAATCAGTCATATCTGAATAGAGGTGACTTTATCTATGAATCTGCTCGTCGCATTGTCGGAGCAGAAATTCAAGCAATTACCTATAATGAATTTCTACCTTTACTCATAGGTGGAGATGCTATTCCTGACTACAAAGGCTATAATCCATGGGTAAATCCTAGCATTAGCAATGAGTTTTCAACTGCTGCTTTTCGGTTCGGTCATACTATGCTTTCCCCCCAACTTCTAAGAGTCGATGGACCTGGTAAACCTGATAAAGTTGAGGAAATTCCGCTACAGGATGCTTTTTTTGACCCTGATGAAATTTACAACAACGGGATTGATTCATTATTGCGAGGGTTATCTCACCAAAAAGCCCAAGAAATTGATAATAAGCTCGTCGATGATGTTCGTAACTTCTTGTTTGGTTTCCCTGGTGAGGGCGGTTTGGATTTGGCTTCTCTCAATATTCAACGGGGACGGGAGCATGGTCTTCCTGATTTTAATACCGTCCGCGCCCAAATGGGTTTTCATAAGTATTCCAACTTTGATGAGTTGACCGGACAAAATCATACTCTCAGTAAACAGCTTGCAGATGTTTATGGTTCAGTTGATAAGGTGGATCTCTGGGTGGGGGGATTAGCTGAACAGCAAGCGCCAGGATCCTTGGTTGGTGAGACTTTTCAAAAAATTATTGCCGATCAGTTTACTCGTTTAAGAGATGGTGATCGCTTTTGGTACGGATCTGATCCTTATCTCAAGCCGTTCGACGATTTGATAGATATAAATTATACTCTTTCTGCGGTTATCAAGGATAACTCAAGCTTCACAGATATTCACAAGAATGCTTTTTTGGTTTCCCATACTGTTGATGCAACGGTGATATAAATCAGGTACAGTCTAATACCCTGGTTTTTGTTAATTGTTAATTGTTGATGGTTGAGGAAATAAAGGTGTACCTCACCTGTTTGAGAAACTTTAGGTGGATAAATTATTGAGATCCATCTAAGCTCTGTCTTGAATTTAATTCAATTTGAGCAGAAATATTAATAATTACCCCAATTTTACTGCTAATTAAAAACAATTGAAAAGGAGGACAAAAGACAGATGACTGGGACTAATTACGCAATAGCTACGGGAGAGGTAACATTCTCTAACTATAATCTGGCTAACGAACCATCTGTTTTAACTGCTAGTGAAACGCTCGCTGTGACCCAAGCAATTGAAAAAGGAATAGCTGTAGCTGACAGTTTTGCAATATCTTATAGTGGCTTTGCCAAAGATGATAACTTTACTAGCCTTTTTACTGAAACCATTGTAGCAGGAGAAGGTACCTCTTCGGGAACTGCCTACAGCTCTGCTGAAATAGCTGCTTCCTTTTCCGTCTCAGAGAAGGAAACATTATCTTTCGGGATAGATGCAATAATTGCAACTAAAGCAAAAGAGCTGAAAAAAAACGCCAAAAGTGAATATAATGAGGCTAAATCTACAGTTGGGTTTCTCTTACTCAAGAAAGAAGGGCTTAATAAATTCTCGGTCGTAGATTATGCTGTTATGGGAGCAGAGTTAATATCTTCTGAAAGGAGAGCTGACTTAACCACGGGGAAGAGTAAATCCCTGAAGATTACTTCTCCCTTAGCTAAAAGTAAAGATCTTGGTGGCAAGAATGGCACAGACTACCTCAAAGCAGATATTGGTGGCTATTACGAAAAAACATTTAACCAGGATACCGACCTAGTTCTAGTCAAAGTTACCAAAAGCTACGCCACATTTGCTTCGGATGCTAAAATCGCCAAGTACGAAAAAAAAGGCTGGGTGACTGGTTCCGTCCAAAACGATGCCCTAACTGGTACTTCTAAAAAAGACAAGATTTATGGAAGTCTTGGCGATGACATTCTGTTCGGTGGGGGTAGTAACGATTGGCTCGATGGCGGTGATGGCGATGACATTCTGTTCGGTGGGGGTGGCACCGATAAGCTTATAGGAAATAGTGGTGCAGATCGATTTGTTTTGAAGACAAACTCCAAGTCAATTTCCCGTCCCGACACCATCTCTGACTTTACATCAGGCGTGGATCAAATACTCCTAATTGAAAACCCTATCAAATATTCCTATGATGCTTTTATCAATGGGTCTGCTGTGCCTATGAATGAGTCTCAATTTGATGAGATTGACTATGACTTTACTACAGGTACCTTATCTTATAAAGGAAATGAGATTGCAATACTATCAGGCTTGCCCGACTTAACTTCTGAAGATTTTTCAATGTTGTAGAGGGAATATTGACACTCCCCATAGATAGTTTGCGAGATGAGCAAACTCTAGAAATCTAGGGGATTCTTAAGAGATAAAAATCCTTAAAGGGTTAGCCAAAAACCCACTACTCACTCGCTCCCTTGGGAGTCCGTGCATAC
>JASJDB010000174.1 GCA_030065315.1 Xenococcaceae cyanobacterium MO_167.B52
TTAATATTAAACATCAAACCTAAACCAATTGCCATATCAGAATATCCAGAAAAATCAAAGTAAAGCTGAAAAGTGTAACTTAAAGCACCTACCCAAGCTTCAATAAAAGTTAGATTATCTGCATTACCAAATACCGTACCTACCCAAGGAGAAATATTATCAGCAATTAATACTTTTTTAGATAGACCTAAGCTAAATAGGGTAATTCCATAAGCGAAATTTTTATGGGAGAATACATAGTTTCTTAATTTACTTAACTGTGGGATTAGTTCATCATGTCGAAGAATTGGTCCAGCAATTAACTGGGGAAAAAATACAACAAATAGACTGTAAGTAATAATGTCATATCTGTTTTCTTGAGTTTCTCCTCGATAAACATCTACCAAATAAGCTATTTGAGTAAATGTATAAAAAGAAATTGCTAATGGTAGAAAAATTTCGTTGAGGGTAATAGTACTCTGAAAAACTCCATTAACTGAAGATAGAAAAAAATTAGCATACTTATAATAGGAAATACTAGCTAGATTAATCCCTATTCCAGTCCACAATAAAATTTTAGCTTGTTGGCTTTTAAGATTGACTGAGGCTATGGCATTACCTATTTGGTGGTTAAAAACAATTGAAATTACCATTAATAGTAGATATGGTGGATTCCAATAACCATAGAAAAATAAGGAAGTGACTAGGAGCCAAATTCGAGCAAGTTTTACTAAACGAAATTTACCTAAAGTAAAATAGCCAATAAGTGTGATAGGTAAGAAAAGGAATATAAAGATATAAGAGTTAAACAGCATTGAATATTAAAAAAGATCAATTTAAGTAATTTTTGATTTAGTGATTACCCTCAATCGGGAAAACCCAAAACATTAATGTATTCCACAAGCATGAGAAAAATATATGTTATATTTTTTGGGGTTTTTCATATTAATATAACTAATACCAAGATTATAAGCTGAATTGCGATTATTAAAATTCCTAATCTTACTTAGAGGATATCTGAGAAGTTCCCATTGATACTTTCTGGCTACTCAAGCTTGACGAAGCAATAGGAGTTACAGCCTAGTTATTGAGGTAGTAAAGACTGCTTTTAAGTGCCACTAACTACTTTTCAGACATCCTCTTAGAATTTAAGCTATTTAAAATAGTTGGATATTTTATTAGAAGTATTTTAGATCTATAATTTTTAAGATCTGCGCTTTTTAGTATTATTTAATGTTTCCCTACTTCTGATTTAACATAGTTTAGCTTATGAATAAGATATGTATCAAAAAGTTCATAAAGTCAACTATGAAATTTAATAACCCGATTAATCGACCTAATATTATAGTTTAAAATAATTGTTTTTTGCTATTTTCTATCTTTCTATTTTTAGAGAATTTCAGATAGATTATATTTTCAGAAAATTTAAAATTGAATAAAATTAATAATATAATTAGGCTAGTTATACTTATAATTATGCCAACAACAAATGATTTAGTTGATTTATATACAAGCAAAACATTATAAAATCCTGGTTCTAAATTAAAGGCTATTGTTCCATCCTGATATTTATGAACTTGGTGAAAATTATTATTGACATAAAGATGCCATGCTGGATAATAATAAGTACGAATTTTAATAACAGAAAATGTTTTAGCTGTCACAGTAAATTTTCGCTGATAACTCAGCCAATTTTCTAAATTAAGCTCGGCTTTGCCCTCGATTACAGATAATTTTTCTTGATTTATAAGGGGTTGAGGTGGCGATTGATTATTTGTTAAAGTTCTATATTCTTCAACATCTCTCAAATTATCATTATAGGGATCATTAAGAATAGTATTAATATATGCTAAATGTTCAATATTACCTCTGCCTGGACGATCAAGAGTTATATATTGGCGAGACAGTTTATAATAGTACCTACCATTGAAAATCAGTAACAATGCCAATATCAAAAAAAGTATTATCTTAAGCTTTAACCTCGATTTTATCAATATATGTGTTCCAAAAGAAAATATAGCTGCTCCAAAGAAAGCATATATTTGTAAAAATCTCCAAGGAAATTGGAGCATTTGTAATGTTGAACTACTATTCCATATAGGAATTGAAAGTGGTGTCATCATGAACACTATAAATAATGAAGAAAAAGTCCACAATAAGCATTCATGGAATATTTTCTTATCTTGTTTATATGCGATAATTATAACTATACTCAAACAAAAAATTCCTAAAGATTGATGAGCAAAAATATATGGAATACTTACTAATTGATTGATGTTTATATCAATCAAAGATAAGCCAACTCCTAGCATTCCAGCTTTAAATCCACCTAGAACACCTTTCATCACACTAACATTAACAAAAGATTGTTCAAATATTGCTGGTAATAAATATAAGGAAGCAACTCCAAATCCCAAGATAGGAGAAGCGATAACTTTTACTACTGTTTTCCATGGCTTATTTAATAAATAATATAATATATAAATGCTCCAAGCTATGCAGCAAATTAATAAACTAGGAACATGAGTTAGTGCTGCTATTGTCCAAGAAAAAGCTAGTAATACCATCCATTTAATTTGTTTCGGTTGGCTAAAGCACTTATCTGTCAACCACCAAATTAAAGGAATCCAAGCTTGAGTAAAAATAGAAGATAATCCACCTCTCCAATAAATATCAAGAGCCAAATAAGGCATACTCATATAAGCTATAGAACCGAAAAAACCTGAAATTTTACTCCAGCGATTGCACGCAAATAAATAAAAGTTAAATCCTGACAAGAAAAGTGCCAAAGAAAATAACAAAGTAACTGTATTTTCAGTACTTAATCCAATAAACTTGAATAAAGAGCCTAAATAATAAACTAAAGGGGGATAAAAAACAAAAGTTGGACTACCATAGCCATAATTTGTTCCAGATAACCAACGAGGATACCAGATTCCTTCTGTTAATTCCTTATAGAAATGTTGTAGCCATGTGAGATGCCATTTCATATCAGTCATGCCATTTAAGCCATCACGAATCATGACTAAATTAAGAATTATAGTGGCACATATTAACAAGATTATAAATATGATATCGATGTAAAAAATTTTCAAAAATTTTTGCTTAATATTCATGATCTCAGTTACAAACAGCTACATTAAATAAATATAATAATCCCTTTTAAGATTGACTTAACTCAATAAGCTTTAGATACTCAATCCCCCTTTTATCTGTAACAGTATAAACTTCTGACCATTTGTATCCTTGATCTTGAATAGTCTTCAAATCTTTAGGAGCTATTATATATAAAGAATTTTTATTAGAGTTGATAAAATCTTTATTTAAAGACACAATGCTATATTTTTCTATCTGATGATTAGCTTCACCCAAAAAAAGTTGTTTTCTTTTTACAGGAGTAATAGGATATTGTTCTTGATATTCTTGCGGAGGATATTTAGTATAAAAGGGAATGAAGGTATGCAGAGAGCCACATTTTTGAAAATAAACTTTATTACTAATTACTACAGATTGATAATTGTTTTTTTCTGCATATTCAATAGCTTCTCTCATACCATACTGCCAAGCATGAGTAGTATATGTAGGATAGCTGATAAAATAAACTCTGGTTATGATAGCTAAACTTGCTAGTAAAATTCCACTAATAATAAAAATAGATATTCCTTTTCTTTTTACCTCAAGAAAATTAATGATTTTCACTAATCCATAGGCAGATATTATTACAAATAAGGGAACACCTGCTATAGCTCTCAAAGCATGAACAGGGGAAGTAATTGCTGCGGGTAGAGGATATAAAAATAGCCATAATAATATAATAGATCTTGCTTTATTATTTAACCGAATAATACTAATGAGTCCCCAGATAACAGTAATAATTTCAAAATAATACAATTCACCTATTTTTGCCGGACTGTGGCGAGGGATATAATCCCCTTTAAGAAATAAAAATTGAGGTTTAAAGTAAGATAAATAATACTTGCCAATAGTAAGAGGGTCTAGTTCTAATCCTGTACCTTTAGCTCTTGCCATTCCTTCAGGGGATATCCAAAACAAAAGCAAAGGAATAAAAATAGCTGAAAATAAAATTAAAGCAATAATAGTTTGTTGTTTATTGTCCCAAAAATGTCTCCAAAAAATGATTACTAAGCCCAACATAAAGAGTGGTACAAAAACTCTAGCTGAAGCGTAGGTGTAGAGAGAAAAGCCAAATATTAAAGCACTAATAGGTAAATATTTTGGTTTCTGAAAGCTTTTAACAAAAAATAATAATGCCAAACAAAATAATAAAGGAATTAAAATAGCTCTAAAGGCAATACGGCTAAATTGAATGTGCCAGGGACTAATAGCAAGTAATAAAGAAGCAATTAGTGCTGTTTGTTTATCGAATAATTCTTTGACCAAGTAATAAATTACTAGAACAGTTAAGATTCCAGTAAATGCAGCAGGAAGTCTTGCTGCAAACTCGTTTAGTCCAAAAATTTTAACAAAAGGAATTCCTAGATAGATGAATAAAGCTTCTCGATAATCATCAATAGAGCGAGTAAAGAAGGGGAGAAAAGCTCCATGCTGGTCTCTTAAAGTATTGAGAATCGAGTATGAGTCGTAAGCATTTGATGCTTCATCACAGAAAAATCCATTAGGAATTGTGCCAAGAAATAAAACTCTAAGGAGAGTAGCAATTACTAGAATAGCTAGTAAATATATAACTGTAGATTTTTTACTTATATTACTGGATATATTAGTAGATTTTGATAACATTTCAAATTGTTAGTAAGTACAAGATTGTTGCCAGTGTTTTTTCTTTTCTATAGTTTTTGCTTCTCCCGGCGGTACAGTTCTTTCTGACATAAAATAAATTGTAATATTATCTAGTTGCTGATTTTCTTGATGGCTTTTATTCCATTGTTGACAAAGATATTGACCATAGTGAGGATATAATTTTTTGCCGATGTTACGATTCAAGTTAATAAAGTAAGTTCGCCATTGCATATTTTGATATAGTTTATTTCTTTCTTTTATGGTTGGTTTATCCCAACTAATATTGTTGGTGTTTCGCAAAAGATCAACTTGACTGCCATTTTTAAGATTTCCTATAATGACGTGCCAGCCATCATCCCTAGGAGGGTTGGGGGCAAAAATACTCCAAGATTGATCTAGTCTAGTTAATGCTCCTAACCAGCGAATCCTTTGTGCTGTTTTACTGTGAGTGACTCTTCTAACAACTTGACTTGTTGTAGTAGGAGATTGATGAAAAATATAACTGTTGGTAAAGCTAGTAAGATTCCACAAAGTTACAAGAGCGAGAATAAATAAAGTAATGATATTAAAAGTTAATCTTGGCTTTACCTGAAAAGAGGTGTATTTAAAAGGTGCGGTAAATTTTCCTGCTAAACGGCGATTATTAGCAATAGCTTCATATACTTTGTTACCAATGGCTGCTAAAGGTTTTAGCTTTAGGATAGGAGCAAGCCAGAATAAAATAGGGGAGAGACCCACAACATAAATAATTCCCTGCCATTTAAAATATCTTTTTCCTTGCCAATCTTCTACCACCCAAGAATTATATTTTTCCATATCCGCGTAGATATCGGGATTTTCTTGAGCTACCAGTAAAGGAGTGCCAGGTAAAATTAGAAAGGTACGCAGAAAGAGAACTATTTTTTTACAAAAACCACAATCTTTATCGTAGTTAATTCTTAATCCTGCTCTTTCTTTGGTGTGAGTTTTTTTATTTAACCAATCCCAAGCTTGAGAAGGAATAAAAGTTAGCCATGCAGCAATACACAAAGCAGGGAAAATACCAATAGTAAAAGACAAACCAAAGCTAATATGCAAAGATATAAAAGCAACGATCGCAATACCACGAAAAAAGTGATTTTTCCAAGGAATGAAAAGTAATAAAGCTCCTAACCATTCAAACCATAATGCACCAAAATTCATGGGAATAAGTAATGGTTTTAAGCTTAGTAAAAATTGCCCAAATCTTGTAGCATATTGATCGAAGCTTAAAGCATAATATACGGCACTACCTTCTTGTGACCATAAAGGACTTTGGTGCTTAAACCAAGCAGAAAACATATAGATATAGCATAGCTGGATAATAAATCCTACCGTTGCTCCAGAAATTACTCTTTTCGGTAGAGGCTTAGTAGAAGTATTTAAAGCACTATCAATAGAATAGACAGCACCCAAAGGTAAAAACATTGCCCAAAATACCAAGGCTCTTAAAGTATCATCTCCTGCAAAAAGTAAAGCTGGATTGCGATTATGGAGTGAAAGTAACATCACCCAAGAAGCAATAGTAGCCAAACGAGTACGATAACCAATTAATAGCAATAAAGCGAAAAATATTGCAGCAAAAAATATAAGTTGCTGGACAAAAATATCACCACTAACTACATGAATTGACCAGTACCAAGGTTTCAGAAATTCATTAATTAAAGTATTACGTGGTAGTAACCCAGAGTCGCTATAATGGGGGGGAATATCTCCAAATCGAATTATTAAATCAGCAATAATTACCATTGCTAATCCGATGCGAAATAGAGCAAGAGAGCGAAGATCAAAACTAAATATATCTTGAATTATTGCATTAACTCTACTACTAAATTTTTGGTCTTTTATGCTCATGGTTTTGTTAGACATTTTTAACCAAATATTAAATTTTTAAATAATTATAATTTATGACCTGTAATAGGCAACCACTGAATATATAGCGGTTCTCACAGTTATGCGGTACACCCAATAAACGATGAATATCCGTAGGTATATCCTTTAGGACGATGAACGATGAACAATGAACAATGAACAATGAACAATGAACAATGAACAATGAACAATGAACAATGAACAATGAACAAAAAGCTTAAGGTTATCGTACCTCACCAGTACGATAACTGCTATAAATTAATCTTCGTAATAAACTTGCTAATTTCTTAGATAAATTGATTCTGAAACTAGAAATAATTACTTCTGCTTTATTAATAAATATTTGGATTTTGTTGCTGCATTCCTGTTTGTACCGCCCATAAGTTGGCATAGACTCCTTCCTGCTCTAATAGTGCCTCGTGTGTGCCTTGTTCAACAATTTTGCCGTATTCTAAAACATAAATACAATCTGCGTGACGAATGGTAGAGAGACGATGAGCGATCGCAATTGTAGTGCGATTTTGAGTGATTTTTTCTAAAGAATGAGCGATCGCAGCTTCTGTTTCATTATCAACGGCGGAGGTGGCTTCATCTAGGATAAGTATAGGGGGGTTCTTTAACACAGCTCTTGCGATCGCAATTCTCTGTCTTTGTCCCCCAGAAAGCTTTTGTCCCCGTTCTCCCACAATGGTATCGTAACCATGAGGCAGCTTCGAGATGAATTGATCTGCTTCCGCAATTTTGGCAGCAGTAATTATTTCTGCTTCTGTGGCGTAATTAGTACCATAGGCAATATTATCTTTTACTGTACCGTGAAATAAGAATACATCCTGACTGACCAACCCCATAGACTTTCTGAGATCGGTTAAGTTAATTTCTTGAATGTTTATTCCATCCAGAGTAATACTTCCTTCAGCAATTTCATAGAAGCGCAACAGTAACTTAACTAAAGTACTCTTACCAGAGCCAGTAGAACCCACTATAGCAATAGTTTGACCAGCAGGAATATCCAGGGATAAATTTTCAATTACTGGTTGTCTATGGTTGTAAGCAAAAGTAACATTGTCCAGCTTAATTGTGCCTTGAATATTGCTAGTAGGTAAAGCGAGACTTCCTGAATGAATCGCAATAGGAGTATCCAACAAATCCATCACCCGATTAGTGGAAGCCATTGCCCTTTGATAAAGGTCTAGGGTTTGTCCTAATCTAGTAAGGGGCCATAATAGTCTTTGGGTCAAGAAGACTAGGACACTGTAGGTACCCACAGCAAGATTGCCATTAACTGTTTCCATCCCCCCATAGAGCAAAATCGCGCTAAATCCTGCTAGGATAATCATCCGAATCAGAGGAATAAAAGCAGCCGAAAATGCGATCGCTTCACGATTACTTTGACGATAGGTTTCACTTTCCTGTCGCAGTCTTTCTATCTCATAGGCTTCGGTAGTGAAACTTTTAATCGTGGTAATTCCACTCAGATTATTTGCCAGTCTGCTACTCAGAAGACTTACACTCTCCCTTACCTTGGCATAACGGGGAGCCAATTTTTTTTGAAACGCGATCGACCCCCATAAGATAAAAGGAATAGGTAGCATCGCCATCCAAGCAACCCCAGGAGTGAGGACAAAAAATGCCCCACTAATAATTATTACAGTGGTTAATACCTGTAAAATTTCATTTCCCCCAACATCCAAAAACCTTTCTAGCTGGTTGATATCATCATTGAGAATAGCCAGTAAAGTACCTGTGCTGCGATCTTCAAAATAAGCTAATTCTAAGTCTTGCACATGACTATAAGCATCCAAGCGTAGATTATGTTGAATAGTTTGAGCCAGATTGCGCCATAATCTCTCATAGGCGTATTCAAACAGAGACTCAAAACTCCAGATAATTGCCGATAAAATACATAGCACCAGTAATTGTTGAAAAGTATCTCTAATCCCAAAACTGGCAATTAAAGAATCTTCTTGCTTAACTACCACATCCACCGCAGCACCAATCAGAGCAGGAGGAGCAAGATCAAATATTTTATTGAATACCGAACAAATTACAGCTTGCCAAATCAGGGTACGATATTTACGCCCATATCTTGAAAGACGCATTAGAGGTGATTTAGGAGTTTTACTAGAAATAGTAGCCATTCAATTCCGATTATTTATAGAATAAACGTCAGTTGTCTGGTTAAAGCAAAAGTGATTAACCCACCAGAAACACTAGATTTATAAACAATTTTAAAGCGAAGAAACTTCACCAATAAAAGCTTGCCAATCCCTTTAAGACGAGCCTTAAATCTGATCAAAATAAATTTCAAGTAGCTATTTTCATCACATATTTATGTTTGGTAAAAAGGATACCTTATCATAAAATACATCTAAGATTCAGTCATAAATGCGATCTGCGTACTCGAAGAGAATTGAATACTAGGGGAGGCATTTTGTCGATCACTTTTTAAGTTTTATACTAAATCCGCTTACCAAAGTATACTTTTAGTTTAAAGCGTAGAATTAGCTTAAACCTTTCTGAATTCTGAATTCTGCATTCTAAATTACCACAAATTTAAAGTGTTGTATCTAAACAGGATTTAGTATTATCCTATCTCAGCAGCTAATTTTAATTTTGCTGGTGCTAATTCTAATAAATCTAAACCCTGTTCAAATATTTCATCTATGGGTAGCATTTTTCCATCTGAGGTCATAAATTTATGGTCTTTAGTAGCTTTAATAGTTGCACCATTTTCTAACGTATATTCAAAGACTTCTTGCTCTCCTCGATTGTGCCATTGGGCAATAGTTTGAGTAAAAATAAAGCCATTTTTATCTACTGTATAAACATGGCATTCAATTTGCTCTTCTACTATTTTTCCTATAGGTAATACTCCATATTCTACAGTTAAAATTTTAGTGTCGTAACTAAGACAATATTCAGCAAACTTAACCATCTGCTCAAATAATTCTTCTGCAACATCTTGAGTAACACCATTTTTAGCTGAACCATCGATAAATTTTTCTCTATGTTTTTTCATTTCATGAACTTTTTTCTTACCTATTGCACGACGCAATAAATCTGCTTCTCCTAGAGAATAACCAGCCATATCTTGAGCCATTTTCATAATTTGCTCTTGATAACAATTATGAGTTACAAGATTATTTGCTAAGAAATAAGGCGAAGTTTGGTCTGCCATTTCAAGATCGAAACATTCCATTTCTCCTATTTCTTCAATATTGACTACATATACAGGTCTAACATCTTGAAGATAAGTTTTTTCGTATAATTCTAGATAAAATGCTTGCCAGTTTTCTAACTGAGTACTATAAACTGATTTTGTAGGACGGAATAAAGTTGCTCGATTTAAAGAGCGTTTAACTGTTTTTCTAGTTTCACAATCGCTATTATTAATATAGTTTTCCAAAAGCCGAGCAAATTTTTGGCTAATAACAGGTAAATAACCTTCTACAATTTCATATTGTTTGTTCGGTAATTTTGTTTTACCTAATATACTTATAAATCTCGTGCGATCTAGTACATAGACAGCATTATCTTTTAGGTAATAACTAATTTTTAAGCTACTCAATAGCCAGCCTATTTGTTTTAGTAGAACAGTAGATGTGCTACGAAAATAAACTAAATTTTTGCTATAACAACCATCACTATCCCAAAGTCCTTTTAATAATTGGATTCGATCTTCCTCTATAAAATCTTGGAAGGTATTAGGTAAATGTTTGAATTTATTTGTAACTTTCCAGCTACGGTCGCAATATAGTCGATCTAAAAACTGAGTTAAAGGAGAAGGAAAAGGAGCAGTATTAAACTTACAATAAGCATACCAACATCGAGTATTAAAATAATACTTCGGTTCTCCTCCCCAAGTTTCTGATATTAAGTTAGATAAGTAAATAGCTGTTTCTTCATAACCACAAGTAATGTTGGGTGTTGAAGAGACTAAATTGCCATCACCAATAAAAACTCCTAGCAAATATGCCTCATTGCTATTTAATTTAATTGTGTTATGACTAACTACCCATTTTTCATACAAAGCAGAATTATATATATGGGCATTTTTAAGATTATTATTGGCTTTGAGTTCTGCTACAAATTTGTCCCCTTCTGGAGTTAAAAAACGATGATTTTTTGTAGTATAAATTGTTGTACCTGTAGAGAGAGTGATTTTTACAACTTTTTTGAATCCGCTAAACCATTTTTTTGCTACTTTAGCCGACCACACCTTTTCACCATCAGAGCTTAAAATAATATCTCCCTGATTAATATTCTCAATTTTTTCATAGCTACCATCTGGCTTATTAATTAATGTTCCTTTAGCTAAACATAAAACCCCGTAAGTTTCTTTTAAGATAGGTTCTAACATAGGATGTTGGTAACTAACTTTTTTGGGATCGTGTTTACGCTCAATAAAAAGAGGAATTAAACCTGCATCCAATGGACCAGGACGATAAAGAGCAGAAATAGAGGATAAATCTTCAATACCAGAAGGTTTTAAATCCCTAGTAATCTGTTTCATTCCATCAGATTCTAATTGAAAAATACCTTCTAAGTCCCCTCTTTTAAAAAGATCGTGAGTAGTTTGAATATCAGCAGGTAATTTCTTGATTTTGCCTTTAGCTAAAATTTCTAAGGCTTTGTGTTCATCTAAGGGAATTTGATCTAAGTCTAATTCTACATCCTTAGTTTGTTTAATTAAATTAACAGCTCTTTGAATTGTAGTGAGATTTTTCAAGCCCAGGAAATCCATTTTTAACAGACCTAAATCTTCTAAATCTGCCATGTAATACTGGGTAATTACTGATCCATCATTATTCTTTTGTAAGGGAACAATATCATCTAATGGTTGGGAAGAAATAACTACTCCTGCTGCATGAACCCCAAAGGTTTTATTCGTACCTTCGATGCGAATTGCCATATCAACCCAGTTACGGATTTTGACGCTACTAACTTCTTCTTTTTTATCGTTATAGACCTTGACACTTTCAGTTTCATAAGCTTGTTTAAAAGCAGGTTCAGGAGTATCATCAGAAATCATTACTTTTAGTTTTGTGGGCTTTCCTCGCACTACGGGAATCATTTTAGCTATGCGATTTTGGTCGCCAAAATCAATGCCTAATACTCGACCGACATCTTTTAATACCGCCTTAGAGGTCATGCGGTTAAAAGTAATAATTTGAGCAACATTTGCCTCACCATATTTATCAGTAACATATTGAATCATATCCCCCCGACGATCTGGACAAAAATCTGTATCCACATCAGGCATAGACATCCTTTCTGGGTTTAAAAATCGCTCGAATAATAACCCATGATGTATCGGGTCAATGTTAGTAATTTTGAGAGAATAAGCAACTAATGAACCTGCTGCACTCCCTCTTCCAGGTCCAACTGGAATATTATTATCTCTGGCATATTTAATATAGTCCCAAACTACTAAAAAGTAAGTAGAAAATCCTTTTTC
>JASJDB010000175.1 GCA_030065315.1 Xenococcaceae cyanobacterium MO_167.B52
CTTGCAGATTTTAGATTTGGGATTTTAGATTAATGATTTTACGATTTTTCAATTTGGGATTTTCCCCTGCTTGAAAGTCAGGGGCTTGTTTTTAATCCAAAATCGGCAATCCAAAATCCCAAATGGTTTTGTCACCGAATATTTAGCTATTGAAGGCCAAAAAATTCCCAAAACCCAAGCTTTTCTAGCTACATCAGACATAATTGAATCAATTTTTGGTAAATACAAAATCTTGGCTTCATCTTCTCCTAATTTGGAAATTGCGGTGCGACCCCGGCGTCCTAAAGGATATATCCGCAGGTGTCCCGCAAGGGGATACCGCTTCGCATATATCCCGTGGGACACCTTCGGATAAGGTTCCCTCGCCTAGGGAACGCGCACCAAGACAATGAAATGATTTTAACACTTCTTTTATCTACTACCAAAGTTACTCCAGACCAAGTACTTCAAGCGATGGAAACTATCCATCTTACTGATGTTAAGGCTTGGTCACAAGAAGTTTTTGGTCAATCTATACTATCTAAAAGAAAATTGGCTTTTTCGACGGACAAAAATTACATAAAAGTTGCCTTAATTATTGGCGATCGCTTGATAGCAGAATCAACATGCTAGCTCTGGCGGGGATTGGTCTTTGACCGATCTAGTCACCCAGAGTAGAACCAAGAATCCCATCCCCTTTTAGGGGATGTGGAGTGTCAATCCGTTACTACAGTAGTTCCGATGTTGGACTCTTGCCAAAGTTGATAGAGAAAAAACTCGATGCGATCGCATAAATTACAAATAAATACACCTTCTTCACTATCTTCTTCCCCTGCAACCCAAGTACCTTGGAGACATACTTCCAAAAAGCCATCCTCATTAGAAATCAAATCCATAGTTTCTCCATGACCAGTTTTTAAGGTTTTAAGTTGGTCGAAATAAGGTAAGTCTTGGGGTAACAAGAAAGAAGCAGTACTAGGCTCTAAATAAATGCTAGTAGCAGCACGCAAACACAGTAAAACTCTTTTGGCAATCCAGTTTTCGGGACTATCGTTTAACTGTTCCAAATAAAAGCCGTTTTCGGTATAAGTAATTTTTAACATTCTCTTGCTCACAAATTTAAATTAGTCTGGATTCAGATTTAGCTTTTCTTGCTGCCAAAATTGATCGGCGAAAGCAACGGCTGGGTTTATCTGACTTTTCACGGGATCTTTTTTCTTTAACGCGATTGCTAAATTTCTGAATCTCTCAAGCCTGATTCTACTGTTAGGTATTATCATTAAGCTCAATTTATTGAGAATAAGCTTGGGGCTGAAACCCTTATTTGATAGGTCTTTCAGAGAAGCCGTGAAAAGTCAGCTGGGTTTATGGGGGCTTTCGGTTTATTTGCTAGAGTCATACCAGCTTCGGTAGGGGTTTTATTTCCTTTACGACTGTTACAAGCGACACAAGCAATTACAACGTTATTCCAACTGTGTTTTCCTCCTTTTGAGCGAGGGATAATATGGTCTATAGTTAAATCTTTCCTATTTCCAGAGTATTGGCATTGATTTGCGTCACGTCTGAGCAAATTTTTTCGAGAAAAATTAATCCCTATTTATTCCCGATTCTGCTCTAAATTCAAAACTAACTCCAAACAAAATAGAACTCGAAAACCATGCGTGATGTAATTTTCCATGCTTTTAATTGGCAGTATCGAGAATTAATTGATGCTGTCGAAAATATCCGAAATGCTGGTTATGGCGCGATTCTAATTCCTCCACCCCTGTACTCCAATCCCGACAATGACCAATGGTGGCAACGTTATCAACCAAAAGACTACCGAGTTCTTTTTTCTCATCTAGGAGGAAAACCAGAACTACTGGAATTGATTGAAAAATGTCATGGGACTAATCCCAAGCTCCGAGTGTATGCAGATCTAGTCATCAATCACATGGCTAATGAAGCACGGTCAGATCGCTTGAATTTTCCAGGAGAAGCTGAACTCCAAAAATATCGAGAGCAACCAGATCTCTATGAAAAAAATCGTTTATATGGAGATTTAAGTCAAGGTTTGTTCTCAGCTTTTGATTTTAATCAAAGGGGCAATATTAGGGATTGGTCAAATCGTTATGAGGTACAGTTTCAAGATTTATCAGGATTACCAGACTTGAAAGATTCCCCTTGGGTCTTATTACAACAGCGCAAAATGATTACTGCCTTAGCAGAGATGGGTTTTGATGGTTTTCGTATTGATGCTATTAAACATCTTACAGAAAGGATGATTGATAATTTTGCCGATCAGGATGAAATCGCCGACAAGTATTTATTTGGTGAAGTTTTGACAGGTAGCGATCGCGATGAAGATATTTTTATTGACCCGTTTCTGAGGGAAACTTGGATCTCTGCCTATGACTTTCCCCTGTTTCAAACCATTAGAGAAGCATTTAGTTTTGGTGGCTCCCTAAGAAGACTAGCTCGTCCCGAAACAGAGGACAATGCCCTCCCTTGGCATCGAGCAGTAACTTTTGTAGTCAATCATGATGTTCCCTATAACGAAGGTTTTCGCAGTTGGTTATTAGACCGACAGGATGAGCATTTGGCTTATAGTTATATTCTGGGAAAAGATGGAGGTGTTCCCCTAATTTTCTCTGACCACAACGAATCAGTAGGACAGCATCCAGAAGATAGAGACCGTTGGACTAATATTATCAAACGACCAGACCTCTTGAAGATGATTGAGTTTCATAATGCTGTTCACGGACAATCGATGACAATCTTATATGAAAGTGACACCATATTAATTTTTCGTCGCGGAGATTCAGGAATTGTTGCGATTAATAAAGGTGGCACAGAGGATTGGATTAAATTGGGTACTTGGGGCTTGAAAAATCCTGGAACCTATACTGATCTGATCCACCAACATCAGATGCAACTTTCGGGAGAGGATTTCACCTTGTATATTCCTCCTAGAACGGCTCAAATGTGGTTAGCAGAATAGCGTGAGTTCGCCCTAAAGGATATATCCGCAGGTGTATCCCGTGGGACACCTTCGGATATGCCCTTCGGTAGTCGCTGCGCGTACGGAGTTCGGAGTTCGGAGTTCGGAATTATAATTTTTTCAACGAAAGAATGAGGCATTCAGACATCTAAAAACTTATAAATTGTGATAAATTTCTGACTTCTTCATTGGTAGTAATTTCAAGGGGAATTGGGATATAGTGGTTCTCACAGTTATGCGGTACACCCAATGAACAATGAATATGCGAAGCGGTATCCTTTAGGACAAAAAGCTTAAGGTTACTGTACCTCACGAATACGAGAACTGCTATGATCTATTCTCCTTTCTTTTTCTGTTGTTTAATCCTTTGTATCTCTTCTTGTAGTTCTTGAATTTGTCTTTGTAAATCGTTCACTTCTGCCTGATTATCTTCAACCTCCACATTCACTGACCCTGTTTGACCAACCCGTAGATAATTTCCTTGTTTTATTTGTTGATATTCTGTTGACTCTGCCCACTCTTCCAAGTAGCTTAAACGCTCCACAGCAAAGGGATGAGTCAAAAAATTTCCATTCCCACCGTTGTAGATCAGAAACTTATATATCTGATTCAAGGTATCTCGATCTAATTCTTGATAATTTCGAGCTTGTTGTTGAAATTCGGCTAAATTACATTCGTGGCTATATCTTTTACTTCCTCCAGCCAGTTTCATCATAGTTTTCATCACTGTCTCCGAATTATCTAGTACTAGCATGGCTGCTCGATCTGCTGACAGTTCAGCTTTACGCCTCCACTCATAAAAAGCCAGAATCACTCCACTAGTGATTAAATTACCTAAACCCAAAGTTAATTCTCCTAACATTGAGGCAGCACCCATTGCCCAAATTGCCATCTGAATTAAAATGCTATGACCGCATTTTATATGACCTAATTCATGAGCTAAAACGGTTCTGATTTCCTCTTCCTCCATTAATTCTAATATTTCTGTATTAACAACAATATAAGGTTGCTCCTTTCCTAAAGCATGACTATTGGCTACTGGATTTTGGGCTACATATAACTTTGGTTCAGGATAAATATCTAAATCTCGTACTGATTCGCGAAATATTCCGTAAAGAGTTGAATATTGTCTCACTCCAGCTTGAAGACAATTACCCTGCCAATAAATATTCTGAGGTCGTTCATAAAAATATTCCACGAAAGAGTTAGCTAATAATTCAAAGCCTGGAACACTTCGTAATGTTTGTTCTGCTTGACGATCTAAAGGATGTCTAAAAGCTTCACTAGATATTCCTGAATATGTGGGCATAAAATTAATTTACTTTGTTGCTTCAAGAGTTAAAAGGAACTGGGTAAGTGGGCTGGTAGCATTACATAAACCCCATGTTCTGGGGACAGGGTTGGACGAACCCACTGTTGTGATTTCGATGAAATAGCAGGAGTTGAATTGTTCAAGGTCTTAGTCTGCTTTTAAATATCTTAAGAAATTGAGTTTATTTAGCAATCTCATTTTAAAATCAGCAATTAACTCGACAAGATATTGCATAACTTTAATATTATATTTTTGACGTAGGTTAGATAGAGGCAGATCCCAATACTCAGCAAAATTATAAGTATGCCATTTATGATTCATTTTTAAAGCTAGTAAAATCGCTTGGCAACAAGGAATAAAACATTTCACTGTCCATTGCAACCATTCTAAAGGAGTACTGGTTGTAATAATGTCTTTAATTCTTTGGGAGAATTCCTCATCACTAAAAATTTCTTTCGTTACCCGCCAAGAGTCCCAAAAGTCCTGACCAGGATAAGTTGCCCAAAATTGCCAAGTATCAAGAATCACTTCAGACTCAGCAGAAATATCCATGCCCGTAATTACATGAACTACATCGTGTCCCATAAAGGCTTTAGCAATAATCCGATCATCCTTTTCCTCGAATCGATCCAGATTAGGAAAAGCAGCATAATATTCTTCTAATCCTTCTCGAAGAGTTTGTTGACTATCTTGATCTTGATAATTCAGCATTTAACTTTCTCCCAACTCGTTAATGCCTTTATTATCAACAAGTTGGGCAATTGATTCTTATAGATTTCTGAGATTTTTTATAAGTTTTTGATTATTTTTGTAATTGCATCTCTTTAGGGGTGATTCCAATCAAGCGTTTAAAATGGTAATTAAGATGGGCTTGATTGGCAAAACCCACTTCATAAGCAACTTCAGCTATGGTTAACTTTCTTTGTTTGAGTAGTTCTCTAGCCCGTTGAACTCGACAGCGAATCAGATATTGATGGGGTGAAAAACCTGTAGATTGTTTAAATAAACGAGAAAAATAACTAGGACTCATATTAATTACCTGTCCTAATTCTGTTAATCCAATAGATTGCCCTAAATGTTCATTAATATATTCAATAACTTGCTCTAGTTTATATGGTGGTAAACCATGACTATAGTTTTTAATCTGAGGCTTACTGGTAGCATAATTTTGTAGCAGATGAACCGATAGTAAGTTAGCAATTGCATCAGCATACAGACGACTTGCTAAACCACCAGATTCCACTTCTGCTTTTAGTTTCAATCCTAGCTGATAAACTAATGGATCGCTGTGTGCGAAATGAGGTATGACTTCTTGATTATCTGGATCAACTGTTTCGTAAAGAGTGCGATTAAATATCTTAGTTTCAATTCCTAACATAATCCAAGAACCTGGAGTTTCCCATTCTACCTGATGGCTAACATTAGCAGGAATAATTACCACATCTCCTACCTTGATATTTTCCTGTTGAATTTTGCCAGCTAAATTACGTTGAGAGATAACTTGTTCAGGAGTTTCAGTAAAAATAAGAATACAGGGATAAGGAGTAACTACTGTTTGAGTTGCCCCTGGAGTATGGTAATGATCATAGGCTAGATAAACCCCATCCCAATCCATATTTTTACTAGTAAGTAAAGGAAATTGTGGTAAAGCCTGTTTCATCGCTGCTAATGCTATTTTGCGATCGCCAGAAAAATCTATTAAAATGGGTTTTTCGTCCAACATAGCTTAACTGTCGCTGATTTAACTAATAGTCATCATTATGACTAGTAGAACTCTTGATTCAAGATTTCTGCATCATACACGGTTTTTTACCATCGGATTTCGCAATAATAGCTTATTTCAGTTATTACCAATTTCGGTTATGCCACTAATTTTCTCGGTCTGATTCATATAGCTTTCACTGAGATGAGGGAAATTTTGTGCTGTAGTAAATTCAGGTAGTATTTCATCGCTAAAAGCCTCTGCTGCTTTAGAACAATAACGATTAGGATTAATAATTACCGATAGGGTACGTTGAACAATTACATTGTTAATTTTTGCTCGATGTAATATGCCCATTTCTAACTCTTTTTCAATGGCTGTAGTAGAAACAAAAGCTGCTCCCAATCCAGATTGCACAGCGTTTTTAATTGCTTCAATAGAATTTAATTCCATCTCCACTTTGAGCCTTTTAGGATCGATTTCGTAGCGCACTAAAACCTTATCGATGACCTTACGAATAGTTGATTGAGAATCGAGAGTAATAAACTTGAGCTTATATAAATCTTCCTTTTGGATCGTTTCCACTTGGGACAAAGCATGGCTCATAGGTAGAATCAAAGCTAGTTCATCTTCTGCATAGGGAATAATCTTTAAAGTGTCTTGTAATTCCCCTGGTACTTCTCCACCAATAATTGCTAAATCAACTTGTCCATTAGCTACTCCCCAGGATGTCCTCCGAGTAGAATGAACTTGTAACTGTACGGAAACATCAGGATATTTTTGCCGAAACAAACCAATCATCCGAGGGAGCAAATAAGTCCCTGTGGTTTGGGATGCACCTATGATCAGGGTGCCTCCTTGGAGATTTTGTAAATCTTCAATTGCACGACAGGTTTCTTGACATAGAGCAATAATTTTTTCGCCGTAACTCAGTAGTAAATGTCCTGCTTCTGTTAGTTTCGCTCTCCGCCCTCCTCGATCAAACAAAGGGACATCTAGTTGCTTTTCTAAGTTTTGCACTTGCAGACTTACCGCAGGTTGAGAAACATAGAGACTATCAGCAGCCCTTTTAAAACTACCCTCAGCAGAAATCGCTTTGAGTATGCGGAGTTGATCGAGAGTAAAAGGAATATCAGACATAAAATTTAATTATGGTTACATTTAATCAGCAACAACTATTGCTCTGAAGCAGGGTTAATTGTTAATTTAATAAATTCGATATTTGATGAGATTATTTCATCATAATTTCGACAGTAGCATGATAAGGTGCCTATTGATTATTAATCGTTGTTACTATCTACCGTTAAACATCTAACTTATACATATTTATCTATGACAGAAATATTCGGGATGACCTCTAGCCATTTAGTTATTTTGTGCCTATTGTTAGTTTTTGCCATTGCTCATAGTGGTTTGGCTGCTTTGCGTAGTTGGGGAGAAAGTAAAATTGGAGCCAGGCTCTACCGAATTTTGTTTGCTCTAGTAAGTATTCCCTTGGCGACGATTTTAATCATTTATTTTTTCAATCATCGCTACGATGGAGTGCAATTGTGGCAAATTCAGGGTTTTGCTGGTTCCAAAACTTTAGTTTGGATACTTTCGTTTATTTCCTTTATTTTTCTTTATCCAGCTACTTTTAATCTTCTAGAAATCGCAGCAATTCAAAAGCCTCAAGTACATCTTTACGAAACAGGTATTATTCGGATCTCTCGTCATCCCCAGATGGTAGGACAAATTATCTGGTGTATTGCCCATACCCTATGGATTGGCACTAGTTTTACTTTAGTAACTTCTTTGGGATTAATTGCCCATCATCTCTTTGCGGTTTGGCACGGCGATCGCAGATTAGAAGCCAGATACGGAGAGGCTTTCACTAAGGTTAAGCAGCGCACTTCAGTAATTCCTTTTTTAGCTATTTTCGATGGCAGACAAACTTTGAAATGGCAAGAGTTTTTTCGCCCTGCTTATCTAGGAGTAACTGGCTTTACTCTACTATTTTGGTGGGCACATCCTTGGTTGCTACAAGTAACCTCTAAGGTGCAGTGGTAAACTGGCAGTCATTAATATTTTATAAAAAAGCACAAGTTTCAGGAATTTTCCCAGGTTTGCGTCAAAACTGTCATATTTTTACGTATATTTATTGAGCGCGTATTATGATTTCATTGTTAAAATGGCATCAAATAAAAATAGTAGATTAAGCTTTTATGGAAAAAGCTTAATAGAATAAAAATGTTATGTAAACTTATCAAAACTTACTCAGTAAATACACTGAATAAATCAACTCTTGTACAAACAATTATTCAGGTAATACTATTTGAATCTTTTTAACTTTGTACTAAGCACTAATCACCATCTGTATAACTAGTCAATTTTATATTTATTTACACCTAAGTACTTAAAATAGTTGCCAATCAAAGCTAATCATTTCAATAATTTTACTGTAGACTATCATGAATCAAGTTAATATTGTAATAGTTGAAGATGAAATAATAATTGCCAAAAATATAGCTAGAAAACTAAAAAATCTCAATTATAATGTTTGTAAAATTTTTGCTTCTGGACAACCTTTAATTGATTATATAACCATTCAAAAACCAGATATTATTTTGATGGATATTGCTATTAGAGGCGAAATGGATGGGATTGAAACAGCCTCTAAAATTAAAGATATTGCGGATATTCCAGTAATTTTTCTCACGGCTTATGCTACTCCTGAAGTAGTAGAAAGAGCCTCAGAAACTAGTTGTTATGGCTATATAGTTAAACCCTTTAAAGACGAAGAGCTATATGCAACTCTTAAAATTGCTCTGAAAAAACATCAAGAAAATTCAATTGTCAAAAAATCTTTACAAGATACAATCAAAGAATATTCATCTCAAATTGAAAATCTTTATATTAATAATCAAACTAACCTACCTAACAGGCTTTTTCTCAGGGATTCATTTGATTATTTAGTAGCTTCAATTAATGGCGAACAACTAGTAGCAGTTCTGAATATCAGTATAGATAGATTTAAAAAAATCAGTGATTTCTTAAGTAAAGAGCAACAAGATAGTTTAATCACAGAAGTAGCACAACGGTTACAAAACTATGTTGAAAGTTGCGGTGGTCAAGGAATTACGATCTACATGAAAGAAGATCATTTCATAATAATGATTACATTAGATACGAAAATCCAAGCCAACAATTATGCCAAAGAAATATCCAATTTATTAGGACAAGCTATTTATCTAGAAAATCAAGAGATATTTCTTTCCACTAGTATTGGAATTGCTTTTTATCCTTCTGACAGTTTTAATATTGAAGAATTGCTACAGCAGAGTGAAAAAGCCAGAGATTATGCGCGATCTCAAGGAGCTAATCGTCATCAGTCTTTTTCCTTTGCCTTTAATGTTAAAATCTCTCGCTCCTCTGAAGGATTACATCTAGAAGCAGAATTACATCACGCCTTAGAACGAGAACAGCTTGAACTTTATTACCAGCCTAAAATTGATTTAAAAACTAATTCAATTGTTGGTGCAGAAGCTTTAGTCCGTTGGAATCATCCAACTATGGGAAGATTTGAACCCTATAAATTTATTCCTTTGGCTGAAGAAAGTGGTTTAATTCGACCCATAGGAGAATGGATTTTGAATCGTGCTTGTCAACAAAATAAAGCTTGGCAAAATGCTGGATTAAATGATCTTACAATCTCAGTTAACATATCTGGAATTCAATTTAAGCAATCAGATTTATTTCATCAAGTAACCCAAGTTTTATTTAATTCCTCTCTAGAGCCACAATATTTAGAATTAGAATTAACTGAAAATATCTTAGTAGAGAATATTAAAATAAACATTCAAAAATTGAATATTCTTAAAAAAGCAGGTGTCAAAATAACATTAGACAATTTTGGTACTGGCTATTCATCTTTAGGTTATTTACAGCAATTTCCCTTTGATATTTTAAAAATAGACTCCTGTTTTACTCATAATATTGATAGTAATAAAATCAATGCCACAATCACTAAAAATGTTATTGATATGGCTCATGATTTAGGGTTAACAGTAGTTGCCCAAGGAATTGAAACTGAAGCGGAATTAAATAATCTCAAAAAATGTAACTGTGATGAAATACAAGGATTTTTATTTTATCCTCCTTTAAATGCTAAAGAGTTTAAAAATTTGTTACTCAGTAATAAGTCGATTTACTCTCATAAATAGGAGTAAAAACAACTATCTAAGTAGGGAGGATAAGACTTAATTGATATAAGTTAAAATATTCGACTAGATAAAATGGATGTATTTTACGATTATAAAATTATCAATAAGATTTATAGTGAAAATAACTACAATATATATCAAGCAATTCATCAATCCGAGCAAAATTCAGTACTGATTAAAATAATAAATACTCAGTTTTCCGACTTAAAAACAATAGATTGTTTGAAAAATGAGTATGAAATACTTAAATCTTTAACTTTCCCAGGAGTTATTAAAGCTTATGCCCTAGAAAACTATAATAATAATTTGGGCTTAGTTTTAGAATATTTTGAAGGAGAATATCTAGAGCATTTTTTACATAATAAAGAACTTTCGCAAAATGATTTCTTTGTCATAGCTATTCAGGTAGTAAACATTCTACAGGAGATTCATTCTCATCAAATAATTCATCAAAATATTCAGCCTTCTAGTATAGTTATAAATCCAGAAACCTTAGAAGTAAAAATCAGCAATTTTAGTAGGGCGACTAGTTTTAATACAAATAATAATATATCTTCCAAGGAATTAGAAGCTTTAAACATAGCATATATATCTCCAGAGCAAACTGGACGCGTAAATCTTTCGTTAGATTACCGTACTGACTTTTATTCTCTAGGAATTGTTTTCTATCAAATACTAACTGGAAAACTACCTTATGATCAGGCTCTAAATTACTTGGAATTAATACATTGTCATCTTGCTCAAACACCAGCCTCTCCTCATCAAATAAATTCAGATATTTCTCAACCACTTTCCTCTATCATCATGAAACTTCTGGCGAAAAATCCTGAAGATAGATATCAAAACGCTTATGGAATAAAAAAGGATTTGGAAATCTGTCAAACCCAGTATCAAAATCAAGGCAAAATTGAACTATTTGATATCGGAACATTAGATAGGTGCAGTCAATTTATCATTTCTCCCCAACTTTATAATCGCTGCTCAGAAGTAAATACTATTACCACAAGCTGGGACAGAGTTATTTTAGGAGCAGTAGAAATGGTTGTGGTGACAGGAAATTCTGGGATGGGTAAGACTTCAATGATTTTGGAAGTTATTCAACCAATAGTTAAGCAAAAAGGGTATTTTACTAATGGTGAATTCGAGCAACTAACCAGTACCATTCCCTATAGCGGGATAATTCGAGCTTTTCGTGATTTAGTACTACAGTTATTAACCGAACCCTCGAAGCAACTTAAAATTTGGCGAGAAAAGATACTATCTGTATTGGGAACAAATGGTACAGTAATTACCAATATTTTGCCAGAATTAGAACTAATTATTGGTTCTCAACCAGATATACCAGAACTCCCAGTTAAAGAAACTGAAAACAGGTTTAATATTGTATTAGAAAAGTTCATTAAAGTTTTTCTTAAGCCAGAACATCCTTTAGTATTATTTTTGGATAACTTGCAGTGGATAGACTCTGCTTCTTTAAAATTACTTGAGCTTTTATTAGATAATTCTAATAGTGAATATCTATTAGTAATTGCTGCCTATCGAGATAATGAAGTAAATTCCGACCATCCTCTAATTGATTCTATTGAAAATATACAAAAAAAAATTAATATTAATCATATTAATCCTCAACCTTTAATACTAGAGGATGTGAATCAATTACTAGTTGATACTTTACTTTGCCAAGAAGAACGTTCCTTACCTCTAGCAAAATTGCTCTTTGAGCGCACCTATGGTAATCCTTGGTTTATTCATCAATTACTAAAAGCTTTATATGTCGAAAAATTTTTGATATTTGATTTTTCTAGTTGGAGTTGGTGCTGGGAAATAGAAAAAATTATGACTACTCCAATTTTGAGTTATAGTGTCTCAGAATTGGTGATTAAAAACTTAGAAAAACTTTCT
>JASJDB010000176.1 GCA_030065315.1 Xenococcaceae cyanobacterium MO_167.B52
GATTTAGATACCCCACTTAAAAATTAGACAAAACAGAGGACAGAAGGATTTTATCAGGAACAAAGAAAAAGGGGTTTTGAGATGCGGATTTGGTATAATTCTTTAATGTACACGAGGGAAGAACTCTGAGTTTAGCTTGACTCAAAAAAACTGACCCACTTACTTAAATATTCCGCCAAAGTTTTCCCGTCTACTCCCAATTCGGTCCTTTCTGTTGCTGCTAAAATTGCTGACTGAGCGTGCCAAAAAGCTGCTGTTGCTACATAATCTTCCATTTTGTTGGTATTTTTCCTAGATGCTAACAATCCCCCGATTAATCCTGTGAGAATATCCCCACTACCACCCCTAGCTAAAGCTGGCGTACTTTCAGGAATTGCCCAGATTGTTCCTTGAGGATTCGCAATTAAACTTCTTGTTCCTTTGAGTAATATAATACTGTTGCTTTCTTGTGCTGCTTGTTTTACTGCTTCGATACGATCTTTAAATTCAATTTGAGGAAATAAGCGTTTAAATTCTCCTAAGTGTGGCGTTAAAACTATATTTGGTCTTAAATTTAACTGTTGAGATGATCGAGCAATAATGTTTAAAGCATCTGCATCTAACACTAAGGAAGATTCTAATTTTAATATTTGTAGAACTATATCAACTGCATCGATAGTTAAGCCAGAACCACAGGCAATAGTATCAAATTTAGTTAAATCGGTTTCAGACAAAGGTAAGGATGCAATAGCACCTAAACTAGTTTCTGGACAACCAATAATTAACGCCTCTGGTAACTGACTGACTAATATAGGTTTAAGAGATTCGGGAACAGCAATAGAGAGCATCCCTACACCACTAGCTCTTGCTCCCAAACCATTGAGAATGGCAGCACCAGCATAGCGGGTAGAGCCACAGACTAATAATAAATTGCCCTGTTGATATTTGTGGGTAACTAAAGGACGAGGTAAGGGTAAAAACTTCCTGGCAACAGTGCTAGTAATTTGTTGTACTCCAGTAGCAATATTAATTACTGCTTCGATGTCTCCTGCTGGAATACCAAAATCTAATCTTACTGCTTGACCAAAATATTCTAGAGCTTGGTCTTGAAAAAAGGCTCTTTTCCACAAACCCAAACAAAGAGTGTGAGTAGCTTTAATCGCTGTCCCTAATATTTCTCCCGTATCAGTATTAATTCCTGAAGGAAGATCGATACTAACTACAGGCTTTTTCCAGCTGTTAATCTTGTTGACAATTTCTGCGATATTACCTGATAAAGGTCTGATTAATCCAAAACCAAACAAGCCATCAATAATTAAATTACACTCTTGTAAAGCATCTATATCTTCTACAAAAACAATGCCCAAACTAGCTGCATACTTACGATGAGAGGTGGTTAATTCTTTTTGTTTTGGCAGAGGGCAATAAATTTTTACTGTGTAACCAGCAAAATGTAATTCACGAGCTACAACTAGAGCATCTCCTCCATTGTGACCAGAACCAACTACAACCCCAACTAAAGAAGATTTTTCTCTTGGATAAAGGGTTTGAATTTCTCGAAAACATAACTCCGCAGCCTTCTCCATTAAGGCAGCAACAGGCATTCCTGCTGCAAAGATACGAGCTTCAATATCCCGCATCTGTTGTGCTAATACAATTATTGTTTCGTTTATTCTCATGATATTTGAGGTAGGTACGAACGGTTGTTCGCCTCTACTGGATTCATCTAAAATAATATTAGGCTAAAAATTATGTGTGTTTGTACAACCCCTCAACAAAACTAAAGTGTCTATCCTCACCACCCCAAAATTAACCTTAGAAGAATTTCTTCAACTACCTGAAACTAAACCAGGAAAAGAATATATTAACGGAATAATTATTCAAAAACCAATGCCCAAAGGAAGACATAGCCGTTTACAAAGCAAACTTTGCAATGTAATTAATAATGTTGTAGAGTCTGACAAAATTGCCTATGCTTTTCCCGAATTAAGATGTACTTTTGGTGGAAGATCGATTATTCCTGATGTAGCAGTTTTTCTTTGGGAAAATATTGTTTTTTCTGATGGGGGAGAAGTTGCTGATGATTTCAGAATACGTCCAAATTGGGTAATTGAAATTTTGTCTCCAAACCAAAAGCCCAATAAAGTTATTGGTAACATTCTTCATTGTTTGTCTTCTGGATGTGAACTTGGATGGTTTATCGATCCTGATGATCAAAGCATCTTAGTATTTACCAATGGACAACAACCCCAGTTACTACAAAATACAGATATTCTTCCTGTTTTAGCTGCAATAGATTTAGAATTAACTGCTGATGAAATTTTTAGTTGGCTGAAAATGGGTTAGTAGTTACTCATTACTCATTACTCAAAAATAAGATATGCAATTTATTGATTTAGCAGAAATAGAAGTAGTCGCAGGAAATGGTGGAGATGGGATTGTTGCTTTTCGTCGGGAAAAATATGTTCCCGCAGGGGGTCCCGCTGGTGGTAATGGAGGTCGTGGTGGCTCAATAATTCTCAGAGCAACGGAAAGACTCCAAACTTTATTAGACTTTAAATATGCTCGTATTTTTAAAGCGGAAAACGGCAAGAGGGGGGGACCTAATAACTGTACTGGGGCATCAGGTTGCGATCGCATAATTGAAGTTCCTTGTGGTACGATGATCTATGATACAGATACAGGAGAATTAATTGGAGACTTAGTCAAAGAAGGGCAATCAGTTTGTGTGGCTCAAGGGGGAAAAGGGGGTTTAGGCAATAAACATTTTCTGAGTAACCATAACCGTGCTCCCGAACATTGTCTCCCTGGTTTGGAGGGAGAACAACGTAATCTACGCTTAGAATTAAAATTACTGGCAGAAGTGGGGATTATTGGCTTACCGAATGCGGGAAAATCTACTTTAATTGCTTCTTTGTCTTCAGCTCGTCCTAAAATCGCCGATTATCCCTTTACTACTCTCATTCCCAACTTAGGTGTAGTTCGCAAGCCAACAGGAGATGGTACGGTATTTGCTGATATTCCTGGTTTAATTGCTGGTGCTTCTGCTGGTGTAGGCTTGGGACACGATTTTTTACGCCATATCGAACGCACTCGTTTGTTATTACACTTGATAGATATTACCGCAGATGATCCCATTGCGGATTATAAAACTATCCAGCAGGAATTAGAAGCATATGGTCAAGGTTTAGCTGAAAGACCCCAGATTATTGCTTTTAATAAAATAGATAGTGGTGATGAAGAAATACTAGAAATGGTAATTTCTGAATTACAAGAACTAACTGCTGCACCGATTTTTAATATTTCTGCTGTGACTTGTACTGGTTTGGATAGTCTTTTATCAGAGATTTGGCAACAGTTAGAATCTTCACCATTATTGATTTAAATAAAGGTATAGTATTCCAAATTATCGAGTTTTGTGTCCTTAATCGATAGTTTATGAAAATAAAAGTCAAGCTTTTAGATCAATATATTTGGCAGCAATTAATTTTCGTATTTATTGGTAGCGTAGGCTCTTTGGCTGGTTTAGGAGTGACTGTAGGGACGGTTTCTGATCTAACTTATAAAATTAGTGAATATAATTTACCTCTGACTGTAGCTGTACAAATATTCTTCTTAAAAATACCTGAATATACGGCATATGCTTTACCAATTTCCCTATTACTAACAACACTGCTAGTATATGGTCGTCTAAATCTTAATTTAGAATTAGTTGCTTTTTTTAGTTCAGGAATAAATGTTTATTCTGTAGTAAAACCTGCTATTTTATTGAGTATTTTGATCACTGGTACAACTTTTTTATTAAATGAATTTATTGTGTCTCCTGCGAATTATAGAGTAGCTTATTTAGAAAAAATTTTTCTTCCTCAAACAAAATCATATCTACATAAAAAGGATTTATTTTTTCCAGAGTATAAAACTTTTAGTAAAAATCAATCGAGACTTGTAAGATTATATTATGCCAATTATTTTGATGGAGATAAATTCCAAGAAATCACAATTATTGATTGGAAAAATTCTTGTATTCAAAAAATAATTTTTGCTCGACAAGCTATTTGGAATGATAAACAAAAATTATGGAATTTTTTTGATGGTAGAATTGAAAAATTTGAACCTATTAAAAATAATTTAAACCTGCTAAGTCCTATTGGCTCAGATTTAGCCAAAGTAGATTTTTTTCAACAAAAAAGCTTATTATTGCCCGCAACATTTTTTGAAATTGCTAATAAAGAGAATGACCCAGAAAAAATGAGTCTGAGGTCAGCAAAAAAATATTTAAAATTAATTATTAAAACTGAAAATCAGCCCCAGATTAGATTATTTCGAGTTCGGATTCAACAAAAACTCGCTTTTCCTTTTATTTGTCTTGTTTTTGCTGTTATTGGCTCTAGTATTGGTATAAATTTCGCTCAAATAAATCGTGGTAAGGGATTTACTATTTGTGTAGGAATTGTGTTTAGTTATTATTTACTAGGTTTTATAATCGGTGCTTGTGGTGTTGTCGGATTGGTTTCTCCTTTGGTGGCTGGTTGGTTACCTAACTTTTTGGGAGGAGCAATAGGTGGAATATTACTATATCGTAATAATTATTGAAATTTAGAAAAAATATCCTTCTGGCTAGAAATTTAATCAATAATAGCCGAGACTAATCATCAGAGCGAAGCTGGTATCAGGGTTCAATGAATGATCACAGTTAGACACATTGCTAGTTATACTATGAGGGAAATGGTGTAGTAATAGTGAACTATAGAACTAGCTCCCAGGCTCAAAACAAGACAGGATTGGATTTAAGGGTGGAACACTGGCTCACTCATCTGGTCAACAGGAAAGAGTTGGTGAAGGGGATTTTAAAGCATCATTGGTGTTTAGTTGCCCACAGTCGCCAGGAGCGTAGTGCAGGGAAAGCTTGCACGCTACGTTCTGAAACAGAGGTGCTCCCTGGTAACAGGGACATCGACTGTAACGATGTTTCAGTAAATAGTGCTGAAACGGTAGAAGGGACTTATACCACTGAAACAGAAATTCATGCTCCAATGGAACCTCATGCCTTGGTGGCTCATTGGGAAAATAATGATTCAGTAACAATTTACGAACCAACCCAGTGGGTAACAGGGTCTCAGAAAACTTATGCGAAACTCTGTGGTATTCCCCAAGAGCGGGTAAGAATTATTAGCGCTTATATTGGTGGAGGATTTGGTTGTAAAGCATTTCCCTGGTCTCATGGGGTTCTTGGTGTTGCTGCTGCTAGAGAAATTAACTGAACCCTGCACTGGCATTACTCCTGTCATGTATGCCACACCCAATATGAAACTAAAACAAGACATAGCAGTATTGAATGTGGGTACACCAACTTTTATGCGTGCCCCTGGAGAAAATCCAGGAATGTTTGCTTTAGAGTCTGCGATGGACGAATTAGCCTGGAAACTCAAGATCGACCCAGTAGAATTACGCCTGAAAAATGAAACCAAAGAACATCAGCGCACCAAACTACCCTTTTCAGAGAAATATTTTGCTGAATGTTTGACCACAGGAGCAGAAAAGTTCGGTTGGAGCGATCGCAAAATGGAACCCCGTTCTCACGAAAAAGAAGGGCATCTAGTGGGTTGGGGCATGGCAGCAGCAACCTTTCCTGCTTTACGGAGTAGTAGCGAGGCTAAAGTACGCTTACTTCCTGATGGAACAGCTCATGTTTTAACCTCAGCAAACGATATGGGAACAGGAGCTTACACTGTAGTAGCAATGACTGCTGCTGAAACTCTAGGACTTTCTGTAGATAAGATTCGGGTTGAGTTTGGAGATTCTATGCTGCCCAATGGCGGGCTGGCTGGTGGCTCTCAAATGACGGCTTCTCTTACTCCTGCGGTTTTAACTGCTTGTCAGCAAGTCCTAGAAACAGCCCAAGCTCAAAACGCGGAAGCAGCTTTTACCAAACTTCGTGAATCGGGACGTGCAGCCTATGAAGCAAGCGCATCTTCTGCACCAGGGGAAGAAGGGAAAAAGTTTGCTTTTAATTCTTGGGGGGCGCATTTTTGTGAGGTAACAGTGGATGAAGAAATCGCTCGTTTGCGGATAACTCGTTGGGTTACGGTGATGAACATTGGACGAGTCCTCAATAGTAAAACCGCAGCTTCTCAAATACGAGGTGGTGTAATTATGGGCATTGGACAAGCCTTAATGGAAGAATGCCATTTCGACTCCAATACTGGCTATCCCGTAGTTTACGATTTAGCAACCTATCACTTTCCTGCCCATGCTGATATTCCCCGTATTGAGGTTAGTTTTGTCGGCGAACCAGATTTGAATTTTAATCCGATGGGAGTGCGCGGATGTGGTGAAATCGGCATTACAGGGGTAGCTCCTGCTGTTGCTAATGCGGTTTATCATGCTACAGGTAAGCGTATCCGCAGTTTGCCTATTACTCCTGATAAATTACTTTAATAATATGGAATGAGTATTTTTGCAATTAGAGCCGATGAAAGAGTACAAAATGTTTACTTTACAGAAGATACTATCAGTGTAGACATCATGGACGGTAGAACTATTACTGTTCCTTTAGCTTGGTATCCCAGACTGTTAGCAGCTACTCCCGAACAAAGAGCTAAATGGCAAGTATGTGGTGGTGGTTATGGTATCCACTGGGAAGAAATAGATGAAGATTTAAGTACCGAAGGATTATTAAGAGGCGCACCAGCACCCCGCAGTCAGTTTTTAAATTAAGGCGATCGCGTAACCGCGCCACTTCGAGATCGCAACGCGCCTTGGGTCTTTTGAGATCGCAATCTTTGTTGTTTGTATAACCATTAATCATTAACAATCAAGAGATAATGATTTCAACTATCTAGTTAATTTTGTAAACCCATCTTATATATATGAGTACTAAAGTTGCGATTATCGGTGCTGGACTTGGCGGATTGGCTTGTGCGATCGCACTAAGAAAACAGGGTTTTGAAGTTCAAGTTTACGAGAAAGCCAAAAAATTTCGTCCCGCAGGTGCAGGTTTAGGTTTATTACCAAACGGTTTGAATTCTCTGGAAGCAATAGAGCCTGATTTAGTAAAAAATATTAAAAGTTTTGGGTGTTGCGTAACCAAAAGTAGTTTAAGAAATACTTTAGGGGAGATAATCCGATCTAGTCCAAGACGTGACCTATTTTGGGATAAATACGGACAACCATTGGTAACTGTTTGGTGGTGGAATTTACAACAAATATTAGCCTCAAAATTACCGCCAGATATAATTCACCTCGATCATAGATGCCTTGATTTTCAACAAGATGAAGATAGTGTCAAAATATATTTTGGTAATGGAAAAACAGCAAGTGCAGATTTATTGATTGGTGCTGATGGGATCAACTCCGCAGTTAGGAAAAAATTAATTGCTGACGAACAGCCAAGATATTTAGGTAGTTTTTGTTGGCGAGCGGTGGTTAAATGCGATCAAAGTTTTATCGAACCGAATGAATTGGTTTTTATTAGAGGAGACAAACAGTTTATGTACCTTCTTAACCTAGGAGACGGAAATATAAGCTGGATAACTCGCAAACTATCCCCTGAATATCAACTTTCTGCTAATGCTGCTGAAACAAAATCTCGTGTTCTTGATGAAATAGCTGATTGGGCAGAACCCATTCAAGCAATTGTCCAAGCTACAGATGCCGAAAGAATATTAGAAGGACCAATATGCGATCGACTTCCTCTAAGTAGTTGGAGTAAAGGTAGAGTGACTCTTTTAGGTGATGCTGCTCATCCTATGTCACCAGCGATGGGACAAGGAGCTAATATGACTTTTGAAGATGCTTACGCATTAGCTAATTGCCTATCTAAATCTTCTAGTATTGAGAAAGCTTTCACTAACTACGAAAAAAATCGTCTAGAGCGTACCAAAATTATCCAAACCTATAGTGCTAAAAGGGAAATGCGCTATTACGAAACTGACGAACAAAAAGCGGGTAGAGAAACACCACCAGAGAGTCCGACAATTGATGAAATTCGCCAATGGCTTTATAGTTATAAACCTTTATAGAAATCAGAAGTGATTATCAAAGACAAACTGAATTTAAAATACCGCGGAATGCGGTCATCCGCAAGCCCCTACCCACTAACTAATTATTTTTTCATAACTACCTTGAATTGCTGTAAATAAAAACAATGCACGAATTACAAGCAATTATTAATGCTTTTGAGACAAGCCAACAAAAAGGAGAAACTACTTTTCTGGCAACTATAGTTAATACTGTTGGCTCTACTTACCGTCAGAAAGGAGCAAAAATGTTAATTACAGAAACAGGAGAAATGGTAGGAACTTTAAGTGGAGGTTGTGTAGAAAATGATATCTGGCAATATACTAAAAAAATAGAAAAAGAACCTCTGTTAATAAGTTATGATGCTACTTCAGAAGAAGACCTTATTTGGGGTTTTGGATTGGGTTGTAATGGTGTAGTTCAAATATTACTAGAAAAACTTGATCGTCTTAATGATCTCTTTCCCCTAAATTTAATTGCTCAATGTTTAAAAAACAAACAACAGGTCGCGATCGCAACTATTTTTGCTGTAGAAGGTACAATTAATTTAAAACTTGGTTCTCGTCTGATTATTTATCCCGATGATAGTACTTACACCGATATTGAGAATCTAGAGTTCAAAAAGCTCATCTATAGTGATACTATTGCTGTTAAAAATACGAAGAAATCAACTGTTAATGAATACCAATTAGAATTGGGTAGGGTAGAAGCTTTTATTGAAGTGATTAAACCGCCTAATTCTTTAGTTATTTTTGGTGCAGGTCGAGATGTCTTAGCTGTAGTAGAATTAGCTAAAGCCATAGGCTGGGAAGTTACAGTAGTTGATTGTCGCGCCCAACAAACTACTTATGAAAGGTTTGCTAGAGCAGATAATATTATTCTCACTCGTCGCGAGATTATTAGCCAACAGATAGCAGTAGATGAAAACATGGTAACAGTTGTTATGACACATAATTATTTTGATGACTGCCATATTCTCAAGTTTCTTCTACCAACAAAAATTCCTTATTTAGGTGTAATGGGTTCAAGAAATCGCATTGCTAAAATGATACAAGAAATAAATCCTCCTCAAACTCAATTAGAAAAATTATACAGTCCTATTGGTTTAGATATTGGTGCGGATACTCCCGCAGAAATTGCTAGTGCAATTATTAGTGAAATTCAAGCAGTTTTAGCTAAACGTAATGGTGGTTTTTTAAAAAATTCTTCTCAACCTATTCATCAAAGATAAATAAATAACTACTAACTACTAACTACTAACTACTAACTACTAACTACTAACCATCTCAACAAACTTGAATCAAAATAAAGACCAAAAAAGTTCTATCGCTGCTATTATTCTTGCTGCTGGCGCATCTACTCGTATGGGTCAACCCAAGCAATTATTACCCTATAAAGGACGAACTTTACTTAGCCATGTCATTAACTGTGCGATCGCTTCTTCGTGCAAAACAGTAATAGTAATACTCGGAGCAAATAGTGATAAAATCGAACCACAAATAGCTCAATTTCCCATAATAATAGTTAAAAATAGTAACTGGAATAAAGGAATTAGTAGCTCTGTTGCTTGCGCAGTTAATTATATTCAAGAGAAAAAGCTAAACATGAATGGAGTAATTTTTCTAACCTGTGATCAGCCGTTTATCTCTACTAAAATTATCGATCAGTTAATTGAAGCTAATAATTTAACAAATCAATCAATCATTGCTACTCATTATGAAAAAACTCTAGGCATCCCTGTATTATTCTCATCCAGCTTTTTCTCAGAATTAATAGAACTAAGAGGTGATAATGGTGCTAAAAAAATAATCAATAAATATCCAGAACTAGTCAAAAAAATAGACTTTCCCCAGGGAAAAATAGATTTGGAAACAGTGGAAGATTATCAACAGTTAATTTCAAAAGATGATGCTAATCCTTAGAATGACGTGGTGTATCAAAGAAGTGTGAGAATGATAAAATGGCGGGGTGACCATAGCTAGCTGACCAATGAATGATACGCAAAAGGTTAATATTACTGTGTCTCACCAGTAGGAAAAACACTATATCTAACAAGCTATCATAGTTTGGTATTTTACGGACACATTTAGTGGGCAAGAAAATTAAATCCAGATTTCATGGCGATCAATCATCAAAACTTTACTAAATCTGAACTAGAGCAAACTCAAAATATTATCAATTTGTCTGATTTTGGTGAAAGACCTCTAGTCAAAGGTTTTACCATAGACAGCATAAACTCTTTAGACTTAGATGATGCTATTTGGATCGAAAATTATGGAGATATAGGAAGAATTCAGGTTCATATTGCCGATCCTACAGAAGTAATAGAAATTGATTCGCCGTTAGACAAAGCAGTTAGAAAAAGGATTTCAACTTTATATTTATCCAAAGGAATAATACCCATGTTACCTTTTGCTCTTTCAGAGCAAAAGCTCTCCCTGTTAGAAGGAGAAACTAAACTCACTATTACTGTAGAAATAGAAATCAAATGTACAGGAGAAATTATAAACTATCGAATCTATGAAAGTTGTTTTGTCAGCTTAGGTAAATTATCCTATCAAGAAGCAGAAAGAATTAGTAATAATCCTGGCCATAATTTATTTTTACCTTTACAATTAGCGCAAATTTGGGCAAAAATACTAAACTCTCAAAGAGTCAAGAATGGGGCATTCGCTGGAATTATCAAAGGTAAGTTTTATATTAACGAAGATGGTAACTTAACTCCAATTTCTTGTAATAGTGAAGTTTTAATCGCTGAATATATGATTTTAGCTAATACAGTGATAGCTCAATGGTTAGCAAAAAAGTCCTTGAATAGTTTGTATCGTAATCATTTGCCCCAGGGAGAAGAAAATCAAGATTTAATTTGGCAATCTCTAGAATCGGAACAAGAAAATCAAGATTCTAACTCTCAATATACTCATTGTTTAGCTAAAGCAGTTTATAGTCCATTTTGTCAAGGTCATTTAGCTTTAGCTACTCCTTACTATTTACATTTTACTTCTCCTTTAAGAAGATTGGCTGATTTTATAGTACATCGTATTGTCAAAGCTGAGTTAGTAGGTAATCCTAGTCCTTATAGTCTAGAAGAAATGACTAATTTTGCTGAATTAATTAATCAATTTCATCTTGATCACAAGCAAAATCAAGCTAATTATTTAAAAGAGAAAAGAGATAATCAACTATTAAAAATAACCAATTATTCTAATTTAGAAACCAAGGATTTTTCTCGGTTAATTGAACTTAGTATTCGTAATAACTCTGTGTCAGAAATCAAAAATGAACTTGAAATTAGATTCAAATCAGGTCAATTAACAAATACTGATTTATCTTTGATTTTATTTAATACAAAAGATGGGCAATTAAAACAGCTTGCTTTAAACTATATTAATGAAAAAATTATTGTTAATTTACTTAATAACTGTCCTAAAATTCTAAATCATATTAAGGATTTACGATACGAAGAAATTATTTACAATCCAGAACAGTTAGTATTTATTAGTAGATTAATTGTCAGGATAAATAACCAAGATTTAACAACAGCAAAAATAGTAAGAGGCAAGAATAAAAAAGATGCTAAAACTAAAGCCTATAAATTATGGCTACAAGCTTATGTTAATCAAGAATTGATACCTGATCAGCAATTGGAGAAATTAGGCAATGAATTGAGGAATCCAGAACCAGAAAATATTAATTTTCAGCACAAACTTCCCTTGAGTACTTTAAATAATTTATGTCAACAAAAATCCTGGGATAATCCTAATTTTATTTGTGAACAAGAAGATGGTATTTTCACTTGCACTGCTACAGTTAATATAGAAGATGAAACTATTATCAAAGTTGGTAGAGCTACAAAAAAAAGAACAGCGCAGAATATAGCTGCTGATAAAATCTTGTTACAACTCAATCAAGAAAAAACTTAACTTTTACCCTTGGTCTACTCATCAATCCTAATCATGCAAATTTAAAGGGAAATGGTATAAGTGTAATCTTTGGATGTTATGGTATTTTTAATTTTGCGATCGCAAAATTCTACCCCAATACTGTTCGGATAAGCCTGAAAACTTAATGAAATTAAGGAGATCACGTTTTTTGATTCACAAAACCCATTAGTAACTAGAATAAAAGGTGGAGCAAGTTAATACTGAATAATTCTCTTATGGCTTACAGTGCAAATTTAGGAAGTCATCAACAAATAATGATCGC
>JASJDB010000177.1 GCA_030065315.1 Xenococcaceae cyanobacterium MO_167.B52
GGAAGTATGGAAGAGAGAGGGGGGAGAGTGGGAGGTGTGGGGAGAGAGTGGAGAAAGTCTTGCTCCCTTGTCCTCCCCTTCTTCTCCACCTTCTCCATCCTCCGAATGACGTTCTTCTCTCTCTCTTTTTCAACAGATAACTTTTTTAACCGAACAGTATTGGGACGGAGCGAAGCGAGACTTAGTAATAATACTGAAAATAAAATTCTTCTTCCCTACTCAAAATTCTACAAAAAAATTTATTTTGCAGTTAATTGGGAGAACTGAAAGATTATTTAATCACTATCAAACATTAAAGTTTAGATAGACTGACGAGAAACCCATTTTTCTACAATCGCTTGAGTTTCTTGTAACATCTGTTGTCGGCTATCATTAGCATCAGTGAGAGTCGGTACTAAATTGCGAGCCTGCAAAGCCATGTGAAGTTGCAGTTGAGCAACATAATCCCCAATGTCTTCACGGGATTGCTGTTGTGGTTGATTATTTGCTTGCCAATTCATTGATTATGACCTTAACTCCGACTGTAAAAACTGTTGATCGAGGGGAATATGTCGTAAAACGACGACGCTTCCTCTGAATTCGAGAATATCTCAGTACAAATTAACATGAAGTTTTACCATTATGGGACTGGGAGAATAAGTCTCAATATTTTGCAATATTACTGGTTAACAAAAATTCATAATATTTTTCCTCGTCTAAGGTACTCCGCTATGTCCATAAACACGGTGGAGTTACCCAGGTAAAGCGAGAGTTGCTCAGAAGTTTAGCAAACTTGAATTAGTAATAAAGAAAAATAAGGCAATTTCAGATTAGGATGTAGCTGTAGATTGCGATAAATTTTGCGATCGCTGTAACTAGCTTTTTCTACTACCCAACTAGAGTTTAATAAGCCTCGTTTTTGCAGGATTTGCCATACTTGTTGATAGACAGAACTGACTTTAAGTAACACTACAACTTCTGCTGAATCCAAAGCTGTCTCTAACTCTTCCACAGTATACATAGCAGGTAGAATAGTCAGTCTTTGGTTCCTTACAGTTAGAGGTATTTGTAAGTCTGATGCTGCTGCTGTAGGAGAACAAACCCCTGGTACTGTTTCAATTATTGCTTCAGGGTGCAACTGTTTGAGAGTATTTGCTAAATAAGTGAAAGTGCTATAAAAACTTACATCTCCTTCACAGGCAAACGCCACATTCTTACCTTGTTGAAGATATTGCCCAATTATTTTGGCTGATTTCTGCCAAGCAGATTCTAGAATATCTTGCTCTCTGACATAAGGAAAATCTAAGGCGATAGTAGTTTGTTGGGGTTTTAACCACTGACGAATAATTTTTTCGGCAACTCCTAATTTATCACCTATTCCTTGAGGAAAAGTCACAATGTCTACAGTTTGTAAAATCCGTAACCCCTTGACTGTAATCAAGTCGGGATCGCCTGTTCCTACACTGATCCCATAGAGAATACCTAATTGCACTGTTTTTTCAAATCCTTAAATAAAATCATCATTGAGGTAGGCAAAAGTCAGGAATTTTTCGATAAAATTTAAAAGTGCGAACTATTGAGGAATGTTAACTTTGTTTAAAAAACCAATACCATCTGCCAAATTTTCCTCAGCTACATTCACCGCTTTATTATTATTCCTCACAGGGTGTAACAGTGGTGAGGCAATTCAAAGTTTTTTAAGTGCTGATCCTCAACTCACTACATCACAAAATCCCACCCCAACTACTAAGTCGATAAGCGATTCTCCTGAAATTGATCAATCTAGCTCCCCAGTAACAAAAGAGCCAGAAACTCAAGAAAATCCCGAACAATCAGAATTAATTTCCCTTTTACCTCCAGACTTTCCCCCAGAAATTCCTCTGTATCCCAAAGCTATTTTAGAAAGCATAGAATCACCAGGAGGGGAAAGGGGAACCGCTACACTGCGATCACAAGATAATTTAGAACCTATAGTTAATTACTATCAAGAACAATTTGTTCAAAATGACTGGAAAATCATTGAACCTTTTGTGAGTGATTCGGAAGAACCAGATAAAACTATTATTACCAGTAAAGACAATCTCAAAGTCAAGATTGAGATTATTCCTCAACAACCCAGTAATCAACCATTTCCCACTCGAATTGCTATCGCCTATAAACCCTTTGATGATTCACTATTAGCTAAAACTACTTCTGAAACAATAGAACCCTCGACGACAGAAATAACCGCAGAAACCCTGACAACAGAAATAACCGCCGTTTCTCCTAGCTATTTTTCCGATCTAGACGAAGTTCCAGAGCAATTGCGTGAACTAGTAACACAAGTAGCTGCTTTAGATATTTTAACCCCCAATTTAAAAGAAGGGGAAATCGAAAAATTTGCCCCCAATGAACCCGTAACCCGCCGTGACTATGCTCGTTGGTTAGTTGCAGCCAATAATAAATATTACAGTCAGTCCCCTGGTAAAAAAATTCGTTTAGCAACTGCTAGTTCTGAACTAGCTTTTCAAGATATCAAGCCTAATGACCCAGATTTCGCCGCAATTCAAGGATTAGCAGAAGCTGGTTTAATTCCTTCGGTCTTGACTCAAGAAAACGATAATTTGCTCTTTCGACCCGAAGCACCTTTGACCAGAGAAGATTTATTAACCTGGAAAGTTCCCCTCGATATTCGTAAAGCCTTACCAAAAGCTTCCATTGAGAATATTCAAGACAGTTGGGGTTTTCAGGATACAACCAATATTAGCACCCTTAGTATGAGAGCTTTATTGGCAGATTTTCAAAACGGCGATCGCTCTAATGTAAGACGGATGTTTGGTTATACTACTCTATTTCAACCCAAAAAACCTGTAACTCGTGGGGAGGCTGCTGCTTCTATCTGGTATTTTGGTTTTCAAGGAGATGGAGTTACTGCTAAACAAGCTTTAAAAGCGGCTCAGTGATTAGGTAATTGGGGAGATTGATCGGGTTAGATTTTCATCAAAGGGGTAGCTGACCTCTACAATGAAAGGTTGCAGGAAATATAGAAGTAAAAGATAATGAGTGGATTTGATTACGATTTAATTATTATCGGTGCTGGAGTTGGTGGTCATGGTGCAGCACTTCATGCCGTAAAATGTGGCTTGAAAACAGCTATTATCGAAGCTGGTGATATGGGAGGTACTTGTGTAAATCGCGGTTGTATCCCTTCTAAAGCTTTACTCGCTGCTTCTGGTAGAGTTAGAGAACTAAATGATGCTCATCATTTAGAGTCTTTGGGAATTCAAGTAGGGGGTGTACAATATGACCGCAACACCATTGCTAATCATGCTAATAATTTAGTTAGTAAGATACAAGGAGATTTAACTAACTCCCTAAAACGCCTCAAGGTAGATATTATTCGGGGTTGGGGGAAAGTTGCGGGAAAACAGAAAGTCACTGTCTCTGGGGAAGGAGGAGACAAAACCTATACTGCTAAAGATATTATGTTGTGTCCTGGTTCAGTACCTTTTGTCCCAAGGGGAATTGAAATTGATGGTAAAACCGTCTTTACTAGCGATGATGCCGTAAAACTAGAATCGGTACCAGACTGGATTGCTATTATTGGGAGTGGTTATATTGGATTAGAATTTTCTGATGTCTATACAGCTTTGGGTGCAGAAGTAACTATGATTGAGGCATTGGATAAGTTAATGCCTGGCTTTGACACAGAAATTGCTAAAATTGCCCAACGCACTCTGATTGCACCACGAGACATTGAAACCTATACAGGGGTATTTGCTACCAAAGTTATCCCAGGCGCACCAGTAACTATCGAATTAACTGATGCCAAAACCAAAGAAGTAATAGATGTTTTAGAAGTTGATGCTTGCTTAGTCGCTACTGGTAGAATTCCTGCTACAAAAAATCTTGGTTTAGAAACTCTTGCTATAGAAATAGACAAGCGAGGTTTTATTCCGATTAATGATAAGATGCAAGTCTTAAAAGATGGCAAACCTTTACCCCATCTTTGGGCAGTAGGAGATGCCACTGGTAAAATGATGTTAGCTCATGCAGCATCAGGACAGGGAGTAGTAGCTGTAGAAAATATTTGTGGTAGAAGCAAAGAAATAGATTATCGTTCTATCCCCGCAGCAGCTTTTACCCATCCTGAAATTAGTTATGTTGGCTTAACGGAAGCACAAGCCAAGGAATTGGGAGAAAAAGAAGGCTTTAAGATTGCTACTGCTAAAACCTATTACAAAGGCAACTCCAAAGCTTTAGCAGAGGGAGAAACCGACGGTATGGCAAAAGTAATTTATCGTAAAGATACGGGAGAATTACTGGGAGTGCATATTATTGGGATTCATGCTTCTGATCTGATTCAAGAAGCAGCTAACGCGATCTCACAACGAGAATCTGTAACTAATTTAGCATTTAATGTGCATACTCACCCCACTTTATCGGAAGTTTTGGATGAAGCTTATAAACGGGCAGCCGTTTAGTTGATCATTTAGCAAATCTATAGGGGTAAGGCAATTCTTTGCCCCTATTACTCAGATCTTGCACCAAGAAAGATTGATATGTTTAGTTGTGGCTAGACTAAAGTTAAAGCCTAACTTTTATTCCAAGCTGGATGAGCAAAGATAGCGTCAATTACCCTAACTCCTCTTAATTGGTTAGAAAGTGGCAAATGCCCTTGTGGTGCTGTTAAATCCCAGGTAAAGCCATTAGGGTAGCGAGTCCAGGTATTTCCTTTCTTCCAATCGATCTTTTCCCAGAGTTTAGCGTAGTCTTTTCCAAGAGATAACCAAATTTTTCTTTGTACAGAAAAACCAAATTTACCTTCTGAGTGGATTCGCCATAGATTATCTATAGTTTGTAAATCAACTATGGGAAACTTATCTATTTCTGTGAAGTAAATCCATTTACGACTAACGGCGGTTGCTCCTGCTACTTCGCACATTTTTTGCAAAGTTAAGACATCAGCCTGTTCAAACTCTTGTTTAGCTAAGAGGCTTTGTAAAGGTTGATAGTCAATATTACGTTCCGATTTTAGAGGAACAATTCCTTGAGGAAAATTAGTTTGTAAAAATTCTGCGGTTTGGGGTGTATTAGCTTGATAAAGTGCCTGATAAGCTTTGCCTATAGCTAAGTTGACTGGTGCTTCTTTAACTGAGTACATCCAATCCATCAAAGTTGCCCAACCAGGATCACCTATTTCAATGAGCTGGGGAATAAGTTTTAGCTGGGTTTTTTCCGATTTCGATCTTAATTGGGAGCTTAGATCGTTAATGTCCTGCATATAACTAAGTTTACTTTGTGGCGAGACATATCATATCATTTATCGGGAGAAGCTGAATCAGAGAATAGTTAATATTGTTGAGGTTCAGCATTGCTAAACCCCAACCTAAGTTATTAAGACATATTTTCGAGTTGAGCCGTTCTCAAGTCTAGTACAATAGTACGATCGCCTCTAAGAATTTTGAGTTTAAGATTAGCATTTACACCGCTGTTTTCCACCACTGATTGTAGCTGGCTAGCTTCCTTAATAGACCTATTATTAATTGAGACAATAACATCTCCTCGGCGAATCCCCGCAGTTTCTGCTGGTGTATTGGGGAGAACTCGCATCACTAGTACCCCATCAGTTTCAGGAATAAACAAAGCAGAATTAGGATCGCTGTTATTTTGTCTTGCTAACTCAGGAGTGAGTGTGATCATCTGGATTCCGATGTAGGGATGGGGTACTCTTTGACCTCTAGCTAAGATATCTTTGAGAGACTTAGCTTTATTGATCGGAATAGCAAACCCAATTCCTGTTGCATCTGCCCGAATTGCGGTATTAATCCCAATTACATTACCGTTTTGATCTAATAGAGGACCCCCAGAATTACCAGGGTTAATGGCAGCATCGGTTTGTAAAAAATCAATTCTTTTATCGGGGATACCTACTTGAGCGGAGGAGCGAGCTAGAGTACTGATAATACCGAGAGTAACAGTATTATTTAAGCCTACAGGATTACCAACTGCGATCGCCCAATCTCCTACTTGTACTTGGTCAGAATCCCCTAAAATTGCAATGGGTAAATCTGCTCCTTGAGGATTAATTTTTACTACTGCTAGGTCTGTTACTTTATCTGTACCTGTTACAGTTCCATCAAACTCTCGTCCATCTTTGAGAGTTACTGTAACTTTGTCTGCACCACTGACTACATGAGCATTAGTCAGAATGATACCGTTTTTGTCGGTGATAAACCCCGATCCTTGTCCCCGAACTTGTCTTTCTCTGGGGATTTGACTTCTAAAGCGATCGCCAAAAAACTCATTAAAAAAGGGGTCATCAAAAATCGGATCGACCCGGCGAGTAATCGTTCTTTCTGTATCAATTCTCACTACCGCAGCACCAGTACGAGCGACTGCTTGAGCCACAAAACTACGACCAGTTGTAGTCTCAGGAGTCAGGGCAATAGTTTGATCTTGATCTGGTACTTTTAATGCTGGATTTATAGTATCTGCTTGAGAAGAGGTCACTCTTAGACCACCAAAGGTCAATAAGACTCCTAACAAAAGTGCCATAGCATGGGTAGCTACTTTGCCTAGAAATCTAATCTTCTTCATTTTTTCACTGAAAATTTTATAACATTCTGTTCTTTATTCATGATAGCTCTACTAACCACTAACTATCTACGACTTTTCCAAGCGAGAGATTATCACTTTTTCATAAGCAGTTTGGGCTTTTTGTCTGAGTAAATGAAGTTCTTGTTTTCTAAAAATCAAACGAGGATGTTCTTGGGGTTAAATAGGTTGATTATCAGCTAAAGTTTGAGATTGTAGTTTACTTTTATTTCCTGTAACCTTTCCTGCTAGACGACGTTGTTGATATTTTCCTCTCCCCTATAGCTGTCACTAAAGTTACCTTGATAAGGAATTAAGATACAACTTATAATAAGCCGCTTCTAATTTAGGGTTGCTAGGATGGGACTAAACCCCAAGCTTACAGTTAGTAATATTAATTTGATAATACTTGAGTTGGCAATTAGAATTATTTTTCTATCCCTAATCAAAACCTACTTTTAAACATAGCAAGTAAAGATAGCCAAATAGCTAGTGGCGCAAGTGCAAGCAAAACTTAATTTAGAACCAGGAATTTAATTGATATTATAAGTACTTAGCTGATAAATTTGGCAAAAAGCCCCCCAAGCCCTATATAATAAGCAATATATTCCAGAACAATCTATGTTACGAATCTTGAGAAAGGTTTTGCACACTGTTTACAGCGAAAACACGATTTTTGGCATCATCTTTCTAGCTCTTTTGGCATTTTTTCTAGAACTTTTTCCCCTGGGAAACCAACTATATGAATTCAAGAGTTCAATTATTTATATTTTTGTCATTGTTATTATTTTAGAGGTTTATTTTATTAGAATAGAAATACTCAAAATGAATAATTTAATGGGTAAAAAATACGATGATGTAGAGATATTAAGGAACATCCAGTTTAATTCAGAGATAGATGAAGAGTTTTATAGATTATATGAGCATCTAAAGAGACAAATTAGTGAACTAGCTTCAGGCAGATATCGTATTGAATCTCTCAACAAAGTGTACAAAAATGATATTGACTCTATAAATAACTTGAAGGAGAATGAAGAGCTTTTATCAACCTGTCCAGTCGCACCCAGCTCGGAAAAAGCCATTAGACAAATAAACAATCCAGGGTTTCGAGCTTCAATAGAGGCACATAGACTTGCTGTTCAACGTGGTGTTAAGGTTACACGCATATACCTCTTTCAGAATGAAGATGCTTTACGAACTAATGAGATAAAGCAGCATCTTGATTGTCTTGAGGATTTAGGAATTAAAGTATTAGTTGTATTACGTAATCGCAACAATGTTGGTTCAGAAATTGATTTTCTTGTGTTTGGTAAACGTAAAGTCTCTATTGGTCTTATAGATCCAGATGAACCAACTTGTATCGCAGCAATGATCGACGTAAATTCTGCAAAAGTTGAAGAGTATCGGAATAAATATAGGAATCTTATGGAGAATGCTCTGTCTGTCAACGATGCTTTGAAGTCTCTATAATATTTATACCCAAAGCTTAGTTGTTCATAGTCTATTTATACTGTTATATGACAACACAAAATCTTGAAATTTTAATAAATTTTTATTCATATTGTTACACAGAAATTAACTAATATAGCAATCTTTATTAAATTCGTGATGATTTAGTTTATTATATATTTACATAAGATAAATATCGAAAATATTCCGCGACAACGAGAGGTAATTTTTAACTTTTTATCTAAATTCTGCCAGCAAGAAAATTACTTCATCTAAAGTAATTTTACCTGTACTAAAATCAGCTACTACTTTTGGATTATAAGCAATAATTGTAATTATTTTTATTCTTGAAAGTTAAAAGTTTAGAGTGAATTCTATAATTTACTAATTCACTAAATTTAATTGTCAAAAAATAATAATTAAGCTCCAAATAATAGGGAGCAAATTTTATCAACTACGATGCATTTTGGGATTAAAGATTTCACTTAAACCTTCTCCTAGTAGGGATAAACCTGTAACCATAAAGGTCATAGCAATTCCTGGGAAGGTAGCTGACCACCAAATACCTGTAGGAAGGGCATCTAAAGCCAAACGCAGATCGTGACCCCATTCTGGGACTTCTGGAGGTAGTCCTAAGCCCAAGAAACCCAAACCACCTAGAATTAGAATGGCATCTGCTGCATTGAGAGTGAAGACTACAGGTACACTCTGAATCACGTTAAAGAACAGGTAACGAGATAAAACTCTATTAGTAGATGCTCCCATAGCTTGGGCTGCTTCGATAAACAGTTCTGTTTTGACACTGACGGTGTGGTTACGTACAATCCGATAGTATTGAGGAATATAGGCTATACTAATTGCGATCGCAGCATTAACTACTCCTTTGCCTACAACAAAAGCTAAAGTGACTGATAGTAGCAATCCTGGCAAAGTATAAATTGTGTCCATCAGAAACAGTAATACTTTGTCCATCTTTCCCCCCAAGTAGCCACTCACTAACCCCAAGGGAACACCCAGAATTAAACTGATAGTCGTAGCGAGGAAAACTACTTTTAAGGCTGATTGGGTACCAAACAAAGTACGGGAAAAAACATCATAACCTTGGCGAGTTGTACCAAACCAATATTCTAGTCCTGGGGGTTGATGGATGGGGTTACTTAAGGATTCTGTGGGGTCTTGTAACCATCCCCAACCCTGTAATGTAGGTGCAAATAGGGCAATTAGGATCAATAGCACTGTAATAGTTAGTCCTAGAATGGTTAATACTGAGGAAAGATTAGGACGAAATTTTTTAACAGTTTTTATTTTAGTAGTAGTCATTTTATTTATTCGTCTTGGTAATAATTCAGGATTTTACAGAACCAGCCAGAATTCCCCGTACAAAATAGCGTTGCAGTCCAAAAAATACCATTAACGGGATAATCATGGTGATAAATGCGCCAGCAGTGAGTAAATGCCAATATTGACCGCCCTTCGGGCAAGGCAGGAGGCAGCCCTAAAGGATTCGCTTCGGTCAGGGCAGAAGGCAGAAGGCAGAGGTCAAGTAGAGACCGAGAATCAATAGATAGGTCAAACTGTCATCACGCTGCCGTGGAAGGGGGCTTGAATACTTAACTTATCGATACAAGCTTCTTCCAACTTCCCGCCTCCTGCGACGCGAAGCTAATCCTTTAGGGCTCCTACCTTTCAACTCCTGCCTCCAGTTGACGAGACTAAATGCGATCGCCCGTTGGGCAAATTCCTCTATTCTAACTTGCTACAATATCAAGATAGCATTCTTCATATGAAAGCCAGAATCTATGAAAACCCAAGAATTAAAAACACTGATTAAAGAGAGCATGAGAGAAGTTTTAAGAGAAGAAAGACTATTATTATGTAATATGCTTATGTCTTACGTTAGTGATGAAGAACAAAAAGAAATTGATACTTCATTTGGTTCACCTCAAGATTATGAAAATGAAGAACTTATCAATATGACAGACTGGCTGAAAAATGAGCCTTAAATTCCGTAAAAGTGCGATTAAATTTCTCCAATCTGCTGATAGCGAAACAACCGCTAATATTCGTCAAAAGTTAAATCAGCTTGTTAGTTCTGTTGAAAATCAATCTATTATTCCTTTTAATGACCTAGACATCAAAAAAATGAAAGGTAATTGGGAAGGATATTATCGATTACGTATTGGTAAAATTCGAGTAATTTTTATCGTTGATTTAACTTTAGGGGATATAGAAATTTATAACATTGGTTTTAGGGGAGGTGTCTATAAAGATAAATAGTGCTATCGTAACCTTAAATTTCCGTGTAGTTTCCCTCTTCAAATTCTGCGAGAAACCCCAAATTGTCTTGCCAAATACATAAGCCTATGATGTTTGAGAATTCACCTAATCTTAAATCTTTCCTTGTCAAATGAATCAGATTATTGCTTAAGATTTTACAGAACCAGCCAGAATTCCCCGTACAAAATAGCGTTGTAGTCCAAAAAATACCATTAAGGGAATAATCATGGTAATAAATGCGCCAGCAGTTAGTAAATGCCAATCCTGACCGCGAGAGCCGACTAGGTTACTGAGTTGAATGGTTACAGGGGCAACATCAGGGGTTCCACCGAGATAGATCAGAGCTACTAGTAAATCATTCCAAACCCAGAGAAATTGAAATACAGCAAAAGATGCGATCGCTGGCATTGAGAGAGGAACGATTAAGCGGGTAAAAATTTTGAGATGGGATGCACCATCAACTTCCGCTGCTTCGATCAAGTCTCTGGGTAATGCTCCGATATAGTTCCGTAACAAGTAAATCCCAAGAGGTAAACCATAGCCCGTATGAGCTAACCAAACTCCTAAAAAACTATTGGATAGTCCTAAATCTCGGTATGCTCGCAAAATCGGAATTAGGGTAGTTTGTAAGGGGACTACTAACAAGCACACCACCATAATAAACAAGAGTTGTCGTCCGGGAAATTTCATCCAGGCAAAAGCATAGGCAGCAAAAGTTGCGATCGCAATAGGAATTATGGTCGCGGGAATGGAGATAGTTAAACTATTTAAAAATGCCTGTGCCATTCCTTGAGCTTGAGCCACTTCCAGGTAATTACCCAAGTGATATTGGGTCAGTTCAAAAGGATGCTGAAAAATTGTCCACCACCCAGTTTGGAGCATGGCATCACGCTGGCGAAAGGAACTAATTAGGAGTCCCATTGTAGGCAATGTCCAGATGAAAGCAATAATTACAATAGCAATATGAATCGGTGCGCTACGCCAAAAGCCGAGTTTATGTTTGAGTTTTGTAGTCATTATCGCAATTTCTCCTCCGCTCTAAAACGACGAATATTACCAATCATCACAGGAATAATTAACAGTAATAAAATAACAGCGATCGCACTACCTCTGCCAAAATTACGGAAGTTAAACATTTCTTTAATCATGCGACTGGCAATCACTTCTGTGCCTTGATTCCCGCCAGTCATCACAAAAACAATATCAAACACTTTCAAAACTAAAATTATCACCGTCGTACTGACAACTAAAATAGTAGAGCGAATCATGGGAATAGTGATCCGCCAAAAAATTTGCCAACTATTAGCCCCATCAATGCGGGCTGCTTCGATGATATCTTCGGGAATGCCCTTAACTGCTGCGGATAAAATCACCATACAAAAGCCTGTATAAAGCCAAATCATAATGGCAATTAGGGCAAAATTGTTAAAAGAACGCTCCACCAGCCAACCCACTGGTTCAAAGCCCAGATTAACCATGACGAAATTTAGCAACCCAATTTGCTCATCCCCCGCAGGTTTGTAGGCATAGACAAACTTCCAAATCACACTGGCTCCCACAAAGGAGATTGCCATCGGTAAGAAAATTATGGATTTGGCGATCGGTTCATAGCGAACTTTATCTACCAAAACCGCAATAATTAGACCCAAACTAACGCTAACCCCAGTGACTAAGACCAACCATAATAGATTGTTGCGAAATGCCACTAGCATCGCTTCATCGGTAAAGGCAAAAACATAATTCTTCCAGCCGACAAAATTCTGGGAACGCCCATCGAAAAAACTAAGATAGATAGTCTGAATAGTAGGCAAAATTAAATAAGCGGATAAAATTGCCATTGCTGGTGCAATATACACCCAGGGCAATAAGCTACGATTCCAAGGTTTGGGTAGAGCATTGATGCCATAGTTTGC
>JASJDB010000178.1 GCA_030065315.1 Xenococcaceae cyanobacterium MO_167.B52
AAAATTCTCAGAATCGATCCCCTTGGCAATAATAGTGCTAATGGTCAATATGGTATTCCCAGTGATAATCCTTTTGTGGGGGATAATGACCCTAAAACCCTAGGGGAAATTTGGGCTTATGGACTACGTAATCCCCATCGTTTTAGCTGGGATACTGGTGGCAAAGGCAAAATGTTGATTGCTGATACAGGTCAGGCTTTTATTGAAGAAGTTAATCTTGGTATCAAAGGGGCTAATATCAAATCACTCTAGATATGCTATACATTAATCTCCGTGTCACCGTGTCTCCGCGTCAATCATCTGTAGCAAACTTAAAGGGAAATGATATAAGAAACTATTTGGGAGTATCTTGATTCTCAATATATTTCTTCAAAACTGAAATAGTAAATGAATGTGATTATCTTCGCCATTAAATTCAATCACTTTACAATCCCATTTTTGACATAAATCGTTAATAATTTCTCCGAGTCGAGCAATCATTTCACCAGTTAAAACCTTCTTGCGATATTTGGTGGTCAAAACCAAATGGGCTTTTAAATCTGAAACAGACCTAGCACTAGAAACAAAATCATTTTTCATTACTTATATGTTATGATCAATGTATCTAATTTTAATAACATTGACTTGATTTACAACTACGTTAGACTCTTGTTATCTTTATTTTCCTTAGCGTAGGACTGATAAGAGTTAAAGCTCCTGTAGGAATCTACGTTCACTACAAGCAAACTCATTCCTATCACAATACTAACTGTCAGGAATTTTCTTAACATAGACCAAGGAAAAATATTTTATTTGGTTGGTTATTTAGACTAAAATGCGATCGCGAAATGCCCTGCTGCAAAATCGCATATTCACTTAAATAAAGATTAAAAGCAATCGCTAATTGAGTTTGCCAATTTTTGATTCATTATTTACTTTATTCAACTACTTTATGGCTTCAATAGTAACAACTCCACCTTCAACTGCATCAATTTGAACCCTAAATCCATACAGTAAACTCATTCCAATTAAAGGATCTGCTTCAGAAGCTGCCACATCAATAATCCGCTCTTGTCCATCCCAAATTACAGTCGCCTTGTACATTTCAAATATTACCTCACTTCCATCACCTAGCGTTCCAACATCGCGGAAATACCAAGGTAATTCAAGAGAAATAATAAGAGATTGCGGTAGAGATAGAAAACCCGTAAAACCAGTATCAATTACGGCATTAATCATTTGCTTTCTTTTATTAGCATAACCTACCGCAACTTGGATCATAGCTTCGCAATTTTGATTGACGAAACCTTGCATCATGGGGAATTTTTGAGGCTGCGAGAACCAAAACGGTAAACTGCCCGATGTCCAATCCTAATTACCCAAGGTTGAGCATTGGGATATTGTTTGTAGAGTCGATCAACTGCTGCGATTGGTGTCTCAGCTACTTCATAAGCACCAGTTTCAATGTCAATCGCTACTATTCGACCATTATTATTTTCCTCTACTTGTTGACGCACCTGAGATTCATAAATCTCATTACCACGCCGAGCAAATTCTTCTTTGCTATATCGTGGTTGTCTTACCGTCATAGGCGTGATCTCATCTCAATGATTGCCCTTTTATTTTAACTTGGAGGTTTACAAGACATAATATAGTCTCATTGATAGGTAGAATCTAAGTAAAGATGACATCCAATGGCAAATCGAGCTATGGTTACAACTCCTTCTAAACCCATTAGTCTAAAAGAGTTTTTAGCATTACCAGAAACTAAACCCGCTAGTGAATATATCGATGGGAAAATTATTCAAAAACCAATGCCTAAAGGAAAACACATCACAATACAGACGGAACTCTCAACTGCTATTAATGTTGCTCTTAAGCCTCAAAAAATAGCTCGTGCTTTTTCTGAACTAAGATGTACTTTCGGTGGACGTTCTACTGTACCTGATGTCACTGTATTTACTTGGAATAGAATACCCCGCGATGATAATGGTGAAATAGCAAATTCTTTTGAAGTTGCGCCAGATTGGACAGTTGAAATTCTATCTCCAGAACAGAGCCAAACTAGAGTAATTAAAAATATTCTTCATTGTTTAGACAATGGCACAAAATTGGGATGGTTAATTGATCCTCAAGAACAGTCTATGTTAGTTTATTTCCCTAAACAACAACCTGCCTTTTTTGAAACTGCAACAGATGTTTTACCCGTACCCGATTTTGCCCAAGATTTTAAGTTAACTTTGGGAGAATTATTTGGCTGGTTATTAGACTAAAATGCGATCGCAAAATGCTTCCCTCTGCTATATCATGGTTGTCTTAGGGTCATAGGGTTGACCTCATTTCAATGATTGGTCTTTATATTTTAACTTGGAGGGTTACAGGACATAATATAGTCTCATTGATAGGTAAAATCTAAGTAACAATGACTCCAATGGCAAATCGAGCTATGGTTACGACTTCCTCTAAACCTATAAACCTAGAAGAGTTTTTAGCACTACCAGAAACTAAACCTGCTAGTGAATATATCGACGGAAAAATCCTTCAAAAACCAATGCCTCAAGGAGAACATAGCGCAATCCAGGGAGAACTAATTATTGCTCTTAATGGCGCACTTAAGCCACAGAAAATTGCTAGAGCTTTTCCAGAGTTAAGATGTACCTTCGGTGGACGTTCTACTGTACCTGATGTGACCGTATTTACTTGGGACAGAATTCCCCGTCAAGATAATGGCAGAATAGCAAACACTTTTAATATAGAACCCGACTGGACAATTGAAATTTTATCTCCTGACCAACGTTACAGTAGAGTCACTAGAAATATTCTTCATTGTTTAGGCAATGGGACAAAATTAGGCTGGTTAGTCAATCCCCAAGAACAATCTGTATTAGTTTATTTCCCTAAACAACAACCCGCCTTGTTTGAGACTGCAACAGATGTTTTACCTGTACCCGATTTTGCCCAAGATTTTAAGTTAACTTTGGGAGAATTATTTGGTTGGTTATTAGAATAAAATGCCTTTCTAGTTGATGATTGCTCTAATCAAAGTACTCTTAATTTGTATTAATAGGCTTTTCCCAAACCGATACGTGATAACGACTCGTATTGGTAAAGGGTTCTTTTTTCCAGCTTCCCCACCGTGCTTTCAGCTTCAAATTGGCAATCTTAGCCATAAGATCAAGTTCTGATGCCCAAACATAACGAAAAGGGATTGAAGACATCTCTAACTTTTGATTACGAACTCTCACATGATGTGATTCTACGGATTGAGATACAACATCATAAGTATCTACTCCCCAATGATCGTCGCAGAGATCAAATACATAGTTTTTTTCGCCAAATGGTATTAGTTGAAGGGCAGGAACCATTACCTCAATAACAAAATTTCCCCCAGGATTGAGGTGTGAGGCTGCATTTTGGAAGCATTTAACCTGTTCATCCTGAGTTTTAAGGTTCATGATGGTATTGAAAATGAGATATACAAGGGAGAACGATTTTCCACACAAAGTTGTCGCAAAATCACCTTGAGTTACAGGAATACGATCTCCACCAGTTTTCTGGGCAAGTTTGGTCAGCATAGCGTTAGAAATATCTATTCCGTGAACTTCAACCCCTTTGATCGCCAGGGGCAGAGCTATTCTACCCGTTCCAATACCAAATTCAAGCGCACTCCCTCCATTGGCAAGTTCTGCCAGAAAATTTACTACAGGATCGACTGCTTCAGGGTTGAAAGAATCTACATCATAGTCATAGGTTGAAGCGACTATTTCGTTGAAATATCCATCACTAGGCATAGTTTAGATATGAGAAAAGCTATATCTTTAATTACCATAATTTTATTAGTAGTTTTGTTAAGATTCTAGCGATCGCAAATCTGAGTTGATAATTTTTCATTAGTTATTAAACTGATAGAAATCAGAATCTTTAAAAACGATCTTAATACTTTTACTAGTCCTAAAAATGAAGTTCATGTTAATCATAACGAAGCTTTGATTCACAAGAACTATCTAATTTCTTGTTATCAGTTTCTTTATCTTTAACTACACAAACCACGATTCGATGAGTTCTGGGAATAAGCCATATAAATCACTTGAATTTTTTAGGGGATAATTGTCTAGCTTTTCAATATATGGTAATATTACTGAGAAATTATTTTTCTTAAGAAATTATTAAAAAAGTGAATAATTCGATAAGTCCTTAGGATTGCTTCAGAAATACATAAGTGTATTTGATAAAAGAAATAGGCTTGAAATTTAGTTACTAATAGTTATTCTTACGATCATGCATGAACTTAAGCATAAAAATCTTTTAGAAAAGATCGACTTTCTGCATACTGAAGCAGTTGCTAAACATAAAGAAGGAAAACCAGAAGAGGCTATCTCCTTTTACTTGGAATCTATTAAACTAGATAAAAATCAGCCAGCTTGGATTTATGGGAATGTTATTACTTTATTAGCTGAGGTAGAGCATTTTGATGAAGGTCTAAAATTGGGTGAAGAAGCAAAAAAGTTACATCCTGAATCAGATGAAGTTTATCGGGCGATCGGAATTGTTTATCAAAAACAAAATAATTTAAATCAAGCTTTAACCTATTTTCAGAAAGCTATAGAGCTTAATCAATATCAAGAAGAATGGCTATACACTCAAATATCAGAATATAAATCTCAACTAAGAGCAAATCAAGTTCAATCAGTTGACTATAATTCCGATAATTCTCTATTAAAATCAAATATTTCTTCTTCTGTAAAATCTGCAATTGACGATCAAGATAATACCAAAAAAATTAATTACTTGCATGCTGAAGCAGTTGCCAAGCACAAAGAAGGAAAATTAGAAAAAGCAATTTCTTTTTACTTTAAATCTATTGAAGTAGATGAAAATCAGCCTGCTTGGATTTATGGAAATGTGATCACTTTATTGGCTGAGGTAGGGCGTTTAGATGAAGCCTTAGAGTTAGGAGAGAAAGCGGAAAAATTACACCCTGAATCAGATGAAGTTTATCGGGCAATTGCAATTCTTTTTAATAAAAAAGGCGATATCATAGGCTGCGTCGATAACTATCAAAAAGCAATTCAATGTAATCCTCAACAACCTTCATGGGTTTATTCGCAGGTTGTAGAAAATTTAATTAGGCAAAATAATATAAATAGAGCTATTGAAATAGCAGAACAAGGAATTAAGCTAAATCCGGATTGTTTTTGGTTACACTATCACTTGGGGGAGGCTTTTACTGCTAAGGAAAAGTGGGGAGAAGCGATCACTAATTATTTCCGCGCCCAGGAAATTCAGCGAGATTTACTAGAATTAAGCGCAAAAATCAAATATAGCCTGTTGCGATTAATTGAAGTTAAGTTGCTACTTACTTCTGTGCAGTTAAATTTTGCTGCTTTAGAAGCTAAACAATCTGAGATAACTAATTACCGCCGAGAATTATCTATTGCTCCAGACAAACCAGAACTTTATTTAAAGTTAGGAAATGCTTTAGGAATCCAAAGAAGGTTTGATGAAGCAGTTGATGCTTATTATCACGCTCTTGAACTTCAATCCACACTAGAGCAAAAACAAAAACTCCTACAACAAATAGTAACAGAATTAGAATTAGCTACAGAAAATCAACAGCTAATTGTCACCAACTTAGACCAACTTAAAAATGAAGCTCAAGTGGCTATTTTAATTGACCAAAGTGGTCTGTTTCATGAGAAATATTATCTTTCTTTATACCAAGATGTAGCCAACTCAGATTTTAGTCCACTTGAACATTTTATAAAAATTGGTACAGCTATCGGCTATAAGCCTAATCCTTTTTTTGATACGAAATACTATTTGGAGCAAAACCCAAAAGTAGCCCAATCTAATATTAATCCTCTTGCTCACTATATAGCTTTTGGTAGCCAACAAAAATCTGATCCTAATCCCTTTTTTGATACGAAATACTATTTAGAGCAAAACCCAGAAGTAGCCCAATCTAATATTAATCCTCTCAGTCACTATATAAATTTTGGGGCTAAAGAAGGACGAGTACCTTGGTCAGTTGATAAATTAACTAGGGAATTAACTAATCAACAGACAAATATATCTGACTCAGACTATTTCAGCTGTTTGAGAAAACCAAAAACCAAACTCTCTCTACCAAATAAAGTCAAAAAAATCGGTATTTACACTAGCTCTTTAGGCAATCAGTTTATGACTGAAATTGCCGAATTTTTGGCTACAGCGTTTGAAAATTTAGGTCTTGAAACTCTTTTATTAACAGAAACAGATCGACGAACTGACAATCTCGATCTCAGTATTATAGTTGCTCCTCACGAATTTTTTTACTTAGGAGAAGAACGCGCTGAAACTGAGAATTCTTGGTTATCTCGTAGTGTAATAGTTAATGTAGAACAGCCCCATACCCTTTGGTTTTCTAAAAGTCTTCACTATTTACAACAAGCTAAAGTTGTCTTTGATATCAATTTACAATCCGCAGCTATGCTGGAGAAAATGGGAATCAATGCCTATTTTCTTCCTCTGGGATATCTTCAAGGTTATAAACCTCTAGAAAATTGCTCTAGCTTGCCTGATTTAATGGCATTAAAGAGCATACCAACTAAACTACGTGATCGAGTACCTTCTCCTGAAGAGTCTTTGGAAAATAGACCCATAGACTTGCATTTTGTGGGTACTCTCAATCAGAGAAGAGAAAAGTTTTTCGTCACAAATGCTCCCTGGTTGAGTAACTATAGATGCTTCTGGCATATCCCACCCCTAGAAGGACCACTCTTAGAGGGACAAGACCGTTTTTTGGATAATAAATCAGTAGTAGGTTTAAGCCGACTCAGTAAAATTCTCTTGAATATCCATCGCGACGAATTACCTTATTTTGAGTGGCATCGAATTGTTTTTCATGGTCTTTGGCAAAAAACCCTAGTTTTAACTGAACCTTGTTACCAAATTCCTGGGCTAATTGCAGGAGAACATTATATCGAATGTCCCCAAAAAGAAATGGCTACTACCGTAGATTGGCTACTCAATACTGAAGCAGGAAAAAAACAAGCAGAAAGAGTTCGTTTAACTGGTTATGAAGCTTTAAGGGAAAAGTTTAATTGTCAACAAATAATTATGCAAGCAATCCAGATTTTGAACAACTAAAATCTGGGAACGAGTAACAAACTGCCAAAAACTATTGTTTTTAATCTCTAACTTATTTGGGTAATAACTTTATTTATTGCTTAGTCACTAATACGATAAAAACTTGAAAATCAAATGACCAAAATTGAAGCAAAAGAAAATTCAACATTACACCAGAAGACGGCAGAACACAATGGGGAGGTAACGGTTTGCGTTAGTCTTTACAACTATCAAGAATATATTGTCGAAACTCTAGAATCGATCTATCATCAAACCCTCAAACCAATCGATCTAATTATAGTAGATGATTGTTCTACCGACTGGTCAGTAACCGTAACGCAGATATGGTTACAACAAAGACAAAGTAGATTTAATCAAATCAAACTAATTAAGCATCAACAAAACAGTGGTTTGTCAGCGTCGCGCAATACAGCTATCGCCTTGAGTGATACACCGTTTATCTTTATTATTGATGCTGATAATTTACTTTATCCTCGTTGTCTTGATCGCTGTTTAGAAGTTATCAAAAATTCTGAGGCTGCTTTTACCTATCCTATCTTAGAAAAATTTGGTGAATCTAAAGGGATTATTGGTAATTTAATTTGGAATGTCGAACGATTGGCACAAAGTAATTACATCGATGCCATGGCATTAATCCGTAAAACAGCTCTTGAGGATGTAGGTGGATATTCTCAAATGTCTTATGGTTGGGAAGATTACGATCTCTGGTGCAAATTGGCAGAAAAAGATTACTATGGTGTTCTAGTTCCCGAAATTCTGGCTAAATATAGAGTACATCAAGATTCTATGCTCAATGCTATTACTAATCAACAAGAAAACTTAAGCAAAATAGTAGAAGACATGACTGCAAGACATCCATGGTTAAAGCTAACAGCATAAGCCCAAAAAATAAAATAAAAACAACTTTTAAACTTCAAAATTTTCAAAATTAATTTTTAATTAATATGCAAGAATTATTTGCCAAAATTTCCGATAAATTCTATCAAGAATTAAATTATCGAGCTCAACATCCTATGCCCCCAATGAATTTAATTCGTAATAGTGGAAGCATAGATGTTGCTCATTACATAGATAATATGTCTATCTATACAAAAGATGTGATTGAGCAATGTATGTTAAAACGTAACAGTAAAGTTTGGGAAATTGGTTGTGGTGCAGGCAGAATTGCTAATGGATTAATTAATTATTTAACAGTAGAAGGTTCTTATGTAGGTATTGATGTAGATCCAGAAGCTGTTGCCTGGTGCGAAAAAAATATTACAGTTAGAAATGCTAACTTTGAATTTTATCCAGTCAATGTTGGCAACAACTATTATTATAAAGAGGACAATCAACAACTTAATAAATATGATTTTTCATACCTAGAAGATAGACAATTTGATTGCGCGATCGCTTTATCAGTTTTTAACCATTTAAAATTAGAAGATACCAGACAATATCTCCAAGAAATTGGTCGCAGATTAAATCGTAATGGTGTAGCTTATTTGACCTTTTTTACTATAGATCACGAGTTTTTTGCCTTTCAAGAGCGAACTAAGCAGCATCTAAGTTTAAATCGACACAAAAATGGTATTTGGTATGGGTATAAACGACAAAGCTTTTTCGCTGGTTATGAATCAACGACCTTAGAACAACTTTTAGCTGCTGCTAATCTCAGAATCCTCAATCATTCTCCTGGTTCTTGGGCTCAAAAGAAGAATTCCCGTATTTATCTAGATTGGTACTTAGTGACGAGTGATAATTAACAAACTTTCCAATAACTATTTCCAGTAACTATAAAAGCATAATTTAAATCAAAAAAAATCAATTATGACCAGCAATATTAAGGAAATTGGCTATCTAGAAAAATTATTTTCTGAAAGCGTCGATCTTTACGAACCAGAAAAGGCTGATTTATATGCTCAAGCTCTTTATGAGTATATTGAATCTCGTATCGGTTTGGATCATGTCGAAATCTTTTCTTTTGATGTTTTCGATACTTTATTATTACGAAACGAAAAATACGAGCTATATCGTTTTTTAGAAATAGCTGAACGAGTGCATAAGCTACTAACAGTAAAAGGCATTACCAATCTGTCGGTATGGGATATATATGCCGCTAGATTAACGGCTTTTCGGATTTGCTATCGGACAGTAAATCATACTCACAAAATCCGTGAAGGAAAGCTGATAGATGTCTTAGCTTTAATGAGTAAAATTCTTGGCTTGGAAGTTTGGATAGTTCCCGAAATTGTCAGAATTGAACTAACTTATGAAGAAGAAAATTTACGAGTCAATCCTTTTTTAGATACTTTCCTTAGCTATCTAGATATCAAAGCTAAAAAAATTATTTTTATTAGTGATATGTATCTTCCTGGAGATTGGATTAATAAATTAGTACTTAAATATTATCCATCATTAGAGTTGCGTAAATACTATTCCAGTGCCGATTCTAGTTTGACTAAATCATCGGGATTATTGTACGATTTTGCCATAAAAGAGTTAAAAGTATCTAGATCTGCTATTGTGCATATGGGCGATAATTTTTATTCCGATGTTCAATGTGCAAAGGAAAGAGGATTAAGAGCAATTCATTTACCCATTCCCCAAAAACAATTACAAGTAAGAGAACAAGAAAAACAAAAATTTCGTACTGAATTAACGGCTCAAGGTTTCGATTTGTCTTTGGTCTATTGAGGGAAAAATACTTGATAAATCTGATTTTTAAATTGCTTATCTTAATTAATTTAGTTAATACCCATATACTGCGTCATGATAGAAAGTAATGTAGCTTCCAGCTATCCTAATTTAAAAACTGAAAGAATTAACTTTGGACGAGAAGTTATAGGACCAATCTTTTGGGATTTTTGTCATCGGTTACATCTGCATTTTTTGTCTTATGATAATCGCGAAACTGTATTTTTGTTTTGTACTAGGGCTGGTTTGCGACTGAAATATTTGTATGAATTGTTTCTTAAATCACACGGAGATATCCACCCAGTTAATCAGTATCATTTATTGTGGATATCCCGTTACATGACCGCCAAGGGATTATTTAAGCGTAATCGTAGGGCAGCTTTTCAAGTTATTGCCAAAGAATTTAATCACACTCTGACTAGGAATATGTTGCCTTGCTTATTGCCATCTTTTGAACTAGAAGAATTAGATTTTACTAGTGAGTTTTCTGAAGAAATTTTGTCTAGTATACCTAATGAAGATATTGTTAGAAAAGTATTTGACAGTTCAGGAGAATTTGGCGATCGCTTGAAACAACATTACACTCGCCAAGCTCAACTATTTGAGCAACAAATTAATACCCTTACAGCAGGAAAAGAACTTGCAGTTTTAATCGATACTGGTTGGCAAGCTACTACTCAGCGATTGTTGATGGAAGGTTATCCCGAAATTGACTGGCATGGTTTATATTTTGGGCGCATGGGTTCGGTACAAGCTAATAATTGGCACTTCTTTAACGTTATGGGCTTAATGTTTGAAGCCTATAACTATAAACCATCACAGATTGAAACTTGCATCCATTACTATCATCATATAATTGAAGACTTACTAGAGCCCAACTTACCCAGTGTTGAATACTTAAGATTAGACCACGAATCTAAGCAGATATTGCCCCCACCAGCTTATGATACTGGGGATTATTGGACTCCTGGAGAAGAAGAAGACCATTATCGAGGTGTAGTAGAATATTTCCAGAGTCAGAAAAAATCTTTAAGTCTTTTAGAAGTCCGTCGTAGTAGTAGAAAGGCTTGGGAGGTTCTTAACCACAAGATTCGTTTTCCCTCTCCTCATGATGTCGATGTGATGGATGTACGATCTCGATCAGCAGATTTTGGCAAAAATGAAAAAAATCCTGTGGTTTTAAGATGTGCCAATCGTTTAGTAGAAAGAACTACAGAAGTCCGTTTACAACACTCCTTGTGGAAGCAAGCACAACTGGCCTTAGAGTATGGCGACAAATGTGAAAGCAAGCAACAGCGTTTTGCTGAATCGAAAGAAAAAGCCAAACCCAAAGCAGCGACAATTTCTATTACTGATAATACCAACAGCATTCCCAGCGTAGCCGTAATTACCAGAACTAAGAACCGCCCCGTTATGCTAAAGCGGGCTGCTAAAAGTGTTGCTGGACAAGAATTTCAAGACTTAGTTTGGGTAGTAGTTAATGACGGAGGTGATCCAGAAGAAGTAGAAACAATTGTGCAACAATCTCCTGTAGATTTACGGAGAGTAATTATCGTTCATAATCCCCATTCTCTGGGAATGGAAGCAGCATCCAATCGAGCGATTGCAGCTTCTAAGTCTAAATATCTTGTCATTCACGATGACGACGATAGCTGGAAACCTCAATTTCTATCCCGTACAGTGGACTTTCTCGAAAATCCGCCTGTACCTTCGATGCGTGGTGTAATAGCCCATGCAACCCGTGTATCAGAAGTAATTGTAGATGATGACTATGTAGACATTATTGATACTTGCCCTTATCAAGAGTGGGTAATGACAGTACCTCTCTATGAAATGGCATCAATGAATATGTTTGCTCCCATCAGCTTCCTATTTTCCCGCGAAGTTTACGACGAAATTGGAGGATTTGATGAAGCTTTACCGGTATTAGGAGATTGGGATTTTAATATCCGCTTTTTAATGAAATACGATATCGGTGTCATTCCCGAAGCCTTAGCCAATTATCATCATCGCGACTATCTCAAATCGGGTGATTATTCCAACTCTCTCAATGGTGCTATTTCTAAACATCAAATGTTTGAAGCTGTAGTACGCAATCGTGGACTGCGTCAAATGAGCGAAGAACAAGGTTTACCTGTTGCTAGTATTTTGAGTTTGGGACGAGCCACCTACGATATTCGCGGTATGGTGCAGCATATTATGCGGGCTGTTGATAGTCATGGAAAGTAAAACATTAATCGGTTAGTTTCGATACTTGTATTTAAAGTTTAAAGTTATAACAGTAGACAGAAGGAGTTTATTTTGGTTGAAATTTTATCAGTACATATACCAAAAACAGCAGGAACTGCATTTTGGCGAGTACTAACACAAGTTTATAATGCTGATGATATCTATCACGATATGGGAGCTAAATCTTGCGAACCAACTGATTCATTCTTGCAAAAAATAACGGTTATTCATACTCATTATTCTTTGAAAAAATATCAAGGCTATTTTCCTAATGCTAAGAAGATTGTTTGGTTGAGA
>JASJDB010000179.1 GCA_030065315.1 Xenococcaceae cyanobacterium MO_167.B52
GATTGATTTATGAGAATTAATATGTTTTATTGTTATTGATAAAAAACTGGATTTAAATTGAATCAATAATAAAATGGCATCGAATGCAGAACTTCATTTAATTGAGCGATTTCTAAAATTGTCAGGAATCAAAGTTATAGATTATAGGATAATTGAAGATATAGGAATATTTTTATCTCTAAAAAATACTAAAAAACAAACAATTTGTCCGCGATGTGGAAAGTCAACTGAGTTTTTGTTGCATCAAAACAATTTTGTTACTATTAGAGATTTACCCTGGGGCGAACAGGCAGTTTATTTAAAAGTTAATCGTCGGCTACTTCGATGTTCTCATTGTCATGAAAAATTTAGTGAAGATCTAAAATTTGTTAGAAAAAGAAGAAGATATACAAAAAGGTTTGTCGAGAAAATTATTGAAGAAGTTTTAAATAGTGATATCCAAAATGTCGCGAAGAGAAATGATGTGAGTGAACAAGAAATTGAAACAATGTTAAAAGATTTAGGTCAAGAATTAGTCAAAGAAAAACCGATTAATTTAAAGAAACTAGGCATCGATGAAATAGCTGTAGTCAAAGGGCAAAAAAATTATTATGTAGTCTTAGTTGATTTAGATAAAAGAAAGATAGTAGGACTTATAGAGAAAAGACGAGAAAAAGAGATTATAGAATACCTAGAAGCTTGGGGGAAAGAGGTTTTATCCCAGATCAAAGAAGTAAGTCTAGATTTATGGAAATCTTATAAAACTATTGCTCTTAAGTTAATGCCTCAAGCAGAAATAGTTGCGCTCTAGATTTCATGTTATGAAACAAGTAACCGATGAATTAGATGCTGCTAGAAGAAAAATTAAAAGAGAAACCGAAAAAATAAAAAGCAAATCCCAAAAAGAGAAAATATTAGAGGGATTAAAAAAGAGTAAATATGTGTTACTAAAAAATGAAAAAGATTTAAATAAAGCCGAAGAAGAGAAGTTAAAAGAAGTTGAAAAAGTTGCTCCTATTTTAACTAAAATGCACGCTTTAAAAGAAGAACTAAGAGATATTTTTGAAAGCAGTAAAGATTGGAGCGAGGGACTATTAGAGATAGCAGATTGGTTAAAAGATGTCTCTAAATATTTTCCGAAAAGCTTCGGAACAATAAAAAGATGGATTGGTGAAATAATTGCTTATTTTGATGAGGGAACTACACAAGGAGTAGTGGAAGGAATTAACAATAAACTTAAGTTGATAAAACGAAGAGCATATGGCTTTAGAAATTTTGATAATTTTCGACTAAGAAGTTTCTTAACTTGGGAATTTATGAGTTAGTTTTACAAGTAAAGTTCGGGAGAACCTTAAAAGTTTACCAATAAATCCTCGTAATTGGAAATCTCGTTTCCCAAAACGCGACCCTGAATAATCGCTTTTTATCCTCTTCTGCACTCCACTTTATAATTCAATCTAACTGCTCAAACCCAAGCCCTATTTACCAAGCGCGATCAGCGAAGCTGGCGTTTCACGATCTCGCAAAGCGAGGCGCGGAGCGATCGCGCTAAAATTGTCCTTCCCTTCTTTATTTACAGTTGTTTTGGCTACTGGGTAATAAGCTAGTTTCCCCCAGTAGAACCATTAATCAACTCCAGACCATTGGTCTGACACTAGAATATTGAGTGGTTATTCTAATTCTGTTAATCCTAAAAAATCTGAAATTTTATAGCTAAATCACAAATAATCTACACAGTTAATCAATAAGATATCTTGGTATTACGTCTTATTCTTCGCCTCAACTCTAGCCTGGCTCAATTCCCAATACAACTGTTTTTGAAGACTCTCAGACAAACCATAGGCAAAATCCTGTTTTTGAACCTCAATCTGTTCAGGGGATAAATGCCGTGACAGGGATTCGGGAATTATATCTTTAACAAATCGTTGTGCTGCTTCTTGGGCTATATCTTTAGCTAAGGCTTTAATGTTGGATTCTTGCTGACTAATAACCTCTTCTACAGAAGGAATGGGCATTCTTGATTTGATATACGCCTTCATCCTGACATATTCAACTTTTTCTGGTGGATAGTCCTCAACCTTAGCCTTGGGTATTCTGCGTCCATCTACCAGGGGCAACTTATAATTTTTCACTACTTCTAAGAGTGCTTGAAGCCCTTCTCTTCCAAAACCATTGCTCCAAACAATATCCAACTCTTTCCCTGTTAACCACAATATTTCTTCTGGCTCGTAATTCTTGATCTCGCTATCCCAAATTGTTTTGTCATTAACCACTGGAAACAGGCGATCGTCCTCAGCTTTTTTCTTCTTCTTTGGTTTGGGTTCTGGTGGGGGATTTTCCTTAATATATTTTTCGATCGCTTTGATGTGTTTTGGTTCTCGTCCCTCGATCAAGTTTCTAGCAACATCGTCCAATAAATGCCCAGGAATATCCCCCCTTTCATAAGCTGAGATCAAGGCGTTATATTCGCCCAGAGTAATAAATATTGTGCCTGGTGGATGGTTTTTCTTGGCTCTGGTAATATAACCATTTCTGAATGGGACTAATTTGAAGAAGTCTTCTGAATTCTTAATTTTCCTCTTGGCTCGCCTGGGACTTCTAGCTCCAAATATTATATTGCTGGCTTTGGGAAACAGATCTTCTAGCTTTCTTTCTCGCTCGGCTTCCCTGTACTTGGCTATTCTTTTAGCAGCAAGATCTAACCTGTCTGGAGGTAGCTTGGCTTTTTTTTGTGCCTCCATCAAGGATTGATAATCAGACTCATGCAAATAGATAGTTTCTGGAGGATGTTTTTTCGCTCTTATTTTCTTACCATTTTTAAATGGTATTAAGTTCGTCTTTGGTTTTGGTTCAGTATTTGTTTTTTGTTGAGCTTTAGCCATTGTTTAATTAATCAAACTCATATTAGTTCTTAGGATATTTTTGAGAAAAATAACATTAAGATAATATTTCTTTTCAAGCAGTAATGCTCTAATTGTAGGGCATACTTGAATTATAAATTAGATTCTCTCTAGCCCACAAAAATTTCAATAATTTTCAATAATTGTGCCAAAATTAAGCTCAATAATCTTTAAGTAATTATACCGAAACTATCAATTTTTAATAGTATAAAAAATGAGTAAAAAACAGTTAAATAAATTCATTTGAGCTTCGGGAAAAAATTAAATCTATAATTAAAAATGAAACTCATAAAATTAGGGTCAACAGATACACACATTCTTAAACTAAATCATCCAGCATTGAGGTTATTTCACCCTGTAAATTCTGACGGTTGTCATCGTAAATCATCACAGTATTCAGGTTACTGTGTCTCGATAGCTTCTGAACTTTTCTGACATCACCATTGGTTAGGTTCAGAGCTTCGGTAATAGATGAATGTCTAATTCTGTGGGGTGACATAACTTGCTCAATCCCAGCCAGTTTGCCATATTGACGCACCAGCTTGTAAATGCCATGAGTAGTTAACCGATGTCCCCAGTACCCTTTATGAATTGCAGAGAATAATGGTAGTGTTGGATGAGCTTCTCCTCTGGCAATTAACCACTCATCAATAGCAGATATCGCCTTTGACCCTAAACTAATAGTTGATGGTTGATCTGTCCTACCTTTGCCAATGATGGTTAACTCTCTTCCCTTTGGCGAGTAATCGGCAACATCACATTTGGCGATCTCCGACCGCCTCAAAGCATTACCCCATAACAGCAGTAAAATAGCGAGATCCCTGATGCCTTTAATCTTGCTGGTATCTAAAACTGACAACATCAACTTAAATTGGTCTTGAGAAATTCCTTTAGTATCTCTATATGGTTGCAATTTCTCCGCTTTGATATTGCTTAGAGTAAAATGACATTTTCCAATTTGGTTGGCATAGTTCACCAGTGACTTAACAGAGGCTAATTTCTGGTTGATCGTAGCTGGTGCTAGTTTTTCCCTCAGTAATGAACCACGATATTGTGATGCTAATTCATGGGCTTGCTTTCCCTCCAGTAGCAGAAACAGAGCTAAATTATCAGGGGTGGCTTCAACCTCTAATGACTGGAAAAACTGATTGATATTGCCTTGATACATCCGTTTCGTGTGAGGCGAGCGCGTTCTCCCCAACCAATCCTCCAATAAGCTTTCGTATCCACTATCAGGAGCCAGCTTATTCCTTGGTAATAAAGGAACTATCTTACTCGATATCTCTACCAGTTTTGGGCGTTTCATCTCGATCTCTTCCTGAGCTACTTGTCCGACAAGAAGTATTGAAAAACTACATTATCAATACTTCTTACTGTTAAAAAAAAATCCCAGCCTATCCTTTAATAACGCCTGTATCCCATACTGGTCAAGAATTATAGCTCGCTCTCGCTGCTCAATTTTCATCTCCCTTGCTCCCTGCTCGATAATAATTCTATTGAATCTCTTTTGGGGGTCACAGGTCAAATTTTCAGACCACTGGTCTGGACGCTCATTTTAAGCCAAGGAATGAGCGGAAAATTAAAATGCCAGCCTTGAGGATTTATCTATCGAGTCCAGTAGTTTAATCACCTGGTTTTAAGGCTGGTATTTTAATCAAGCCTAAGTCCCTAAAGTCTCATGTTTTGCCGACTTGCTTGTCGGCAATTATCCGCAGTTAAAATTCTGGATGAATTTGAGAGGTTCGCTCATCTACAGCGATCGCTATAAAAATGGTTTCAATTCTCATTCAGTTGACGAACTACTCCACCTTGAACTCTCGCCATAGCTTCTGCCATTTGTTTGGAGGTGAAATGTTTGGCTTTTTCCATTCCTGGTTGAAACCTACCCGAAAGAGTTAAATAGTGAGTGAAAATGCCTACTTTTTTCTCGACTATCCACATAAACGAGATCGCATTATCTTTGCCTATTCAATTATTAAAAGATTAAGTTTTAGAACTAGCCAACTCGATTAATTCTTGTAACTTTTCGGCGGGAATATATTCGATTATCTCGGATAAATCTTCATCGCTTATCGCTTTTTTAGAAAGAATTCCTCCACGCCAATAATTGATATTGTCATAGGTGTCGGGGTCGAGTATATCTGCATTTGTTTCTAAGTATTGTTTGAGTTCGTGAGCTAAAGCAAAGACAAAATTTGACTGGTTTCGGTTTTGAGAACGAGAATACATATTTTCCACGATTGATAATAATATTAATGATCAAGTTTATTAGGAATTAACTAAAGATAAACCAGGTTTTTTCAAAATATTAATTTCTTGACTTTTTAAAACTTTTTGCTGCATGGAACATAAATCTTCTAACACCAATTCGACATTTTCAAACCTGTAATATTCTGTCAGCTTGCCGATACGATAATTAAACGAATTGTAGCGGTGCTTGAAATATAATTCAACATTACCCCTGTGCTGCCAAGTTCCCAGGAGATCGATCGCTATTGTCGAGTAGTGCTGTTTCAAATCACGTTCGATTTCGCTTAGGCGATCTTTTATCTTTCTACTCGTTACACCAATCTTGTGTAGGGTTTTACCATCAGCTTTTATCTCCAAAAAATAGAGGGTCAATCGAAGTATGCGTTGTAGTTGTAACTCATAGATCTGATAATCGGCTAGTTTTTCTTCTAATCTAGCCTGACTGATACCCCTAGCAATTTCTACTGAATTAGTCAGCCTGTTTAGTTCTTTAAGTATTAATGGTTCTTGTACGGCATTGAATTTTGATAGAGATAGTCCACCGACGGGAATCTTACCCAAATCAGTAAAATAATATCCATCTGGTGTCTGGTGAAATAGCTTTTTCAAGTGTAATTCAAAGGGAACGGTAATAATCGGATGAGGACTATTACTGTATTCTCGCCATAGTTGTTTGATTAATTGAAAGTGCGATCTCTTTAGTTGAAGATGAAAATTGTCGTATAGTGGTAATAAGGGAAGTTCACCTTTTCTGACCCTAAGACAAGTTTCTCTCGTGTGAGCAAAATGATGTTGTTTAATTTTCCCTTTTTTAGCCGTCAATTGGGAGTCACAAAATGGACAAACTAAGTTAGTTTTCCCCGAACTTACCTCCTTAATAGTTATCAATTCGTTTTCAGAATTTACTCCATATTTGAGCCACATAGATTCAGAACTAATGTACTTTAGAGTGATTCAGTACTATAGTAACTCTGAATCGTAAAAATGACGGGATATTACCTCAGAGTCAAATTCAGAACCAGATTCGCCCACTCTGATGCACTAGGCTCAGGTTTCGTACCCAGATAGTGCAGAAAAGCGACACAATCTGAATCCTGAGCTTTTTGCTGATAAATTTCATTAAGTTGAGATAGCAAATTAGCTGCTGCATCTTTATCGCTTACTCGCAAGAGCATTAAATCATCGTGGGCAACTGCTGAAACTTCCCCTTTCCAAGTCAGTACAGTGTAGCTGAATTCTTCCAGGGAGACAATCTGCGCCCAACAACTATGATAGTCTTTGAGTTCACTATTGTACTTGGCAGTAATTCTGACCACGTCTCCCACTTTAAAACGATCTACTTGGGTCTGATATCTGGCTTCTCTTTCCATCTTTTCTCTCTCCTTAACTAATTCCTCTATCTGTTTACCAGAAGGTGGTTTCTCCTGGCTTTGGTCTAGGGCTTTGACCCAGATTTCTAATTGTTCGTCGGGCTGTAACTTAAACAGGGAGCGAATTTGATATTCACTACTTGGTAATCGTACCTCAGAATTTTTGTGTACGGTCGTACACATTTTTCCCTGGATATGATCGTACACCTCAAATGCAGCAATTAATTTGTAAGCGTAATTTCTCTTAAGCCCAATCTCTTGTTCGCACCACTGCCCAAAGGTTTTAGCCTCGAAACGATATAACTTACGCTCTCGATAATACTTAAGTTTCTGCCCCAACGTGGCAAAGAATTGACGCGATAATTTGATGATTTCTTCTTTCAGCGCGATCGCTTCTCTTCTCTCTCCTTCTACTTCAGTCGTATTAGCCTTTCTATTGTTGGAAGAAGAGCTAATATCTAAAACCACTTCTGGTTCAGAATCTTCAGATAAGGCAGACAATAAGGATTGTTTAGAATCCTTCCTTTTGCTATTATTCATGATGATAAGGCTTGTATAAGTAACAAGATTCCTTCCGTTGTCCAGACGGAAAAGTATCAAGATTTCAAGGTAGCTGTTGCAAGCAGCTACCTTAAATTTTTTCAGGTTTTGCCGATCAAATCAACAGTAAAAAAACATTAGAAATTATTTAGTGACTCAAAAAAAAGATCGCCTGGCAAAGCGATCTAATCACACACACAAAGTATTAAGAAAAGTTTTAAGAAATAGAAATTAAATTTAGTTAGTTTAAAGTAAATGGTTTGTTTTGTTATCTCTACTATAAGTAAAATTTCCAATCTCTAGGCAAATTTACTATTAAGAAATAGGCTTTTTTAATAAAGCTATGATGAATTATTAAACTTATTTCGGGATTTACTGAAAAATAAAATTGTGAACAGTTCTAGATTTTAGAGCTACTTAGCTGAGAACCAATATTGATCATGTGGTAAATTTCTTTCGATTTAAAGCCCAGATTCATCGGACGCTTAACTCCTGGCAAAATTGCCACATCATATAACTCACTTACAATTCCCTCAATCAGCAAAGAATGAACCATCTTTCCAGTTTTTAAGTCAATTACTAATAGTCCACAATAAGGCTCAGTTTTGTAAGCTGCTAAATTATCGTCTAAAGGTAAATTAGAAAAGGTTTGATTTTCCCGTGGTTGAGAAATTCCCACTACTGCATAATTATTAATAAAAGCGAGTCCTCGCAGATATCCAGGGCAAAAAGTCACTGGCTGAAACTTACCTGTTTTTAGCTCAATTAAGCCGAAATAGCCTGTTCCCGAATTATGTACCCATAAACGATCTTGATAGACTCTGGGAGAATGAGGCATAGATAAGCCAGTGGCAACTATTTCATTACTGGGAACATCTATAATACAACCCCCTCCGTTTCTAGTTTCCCGCCACCCATCGGGGGTATCAGTTTGACCTACTGCGGTGACGTAGCGAGGAGAGCCATTTTCTAATGCTAAACCATTGAGATGACAACGATCTTGGGGAGCTAACTTAGAAACAAATTTCGGTTTCCACAGAGGGATAAAACTGTGAGTCTCACTAACAGTTGCTAAACAACTGAACAAGGTATTCACAAAAATTACCTGACCATCTTGGTCGATGACCACATCATGAATATCCAGATTCCCTGTAGTGTAGCCCATCTGCGGAATATACAGACGGTCATATCCTTCATGTAGTTGATTGGGTTCGAGAGCATTTTCAAATCGCCACAATTGATAAAGAGAACTTAACCAAATAGTTTGAGGAGTAGCCCAAAGACCCATCGAATGATTAAAAGTCCGCTCAAAAATAGATAAACCTCCTGATGGTTGTACCCCAATAAAAAAGATTTTTCCTGCTTGATAAGTAGTAAAAACCAGACTGACTTTTTGTTTACTTAACCAACTAGGAAGATGTTGAGAACCTTTAATTTCTAAGGGGGGTTTTTTTGGGGTATCAACTTGGGTCATGACAATTCAAATCAACTTAGAGCAGCACCAATCCAGGGTTGTCCAAGCTTAACTCAAGAGCCACTACCACTGCCAGTTAGTAGTCTCTCAAGAAGTAAGGACGCTCTATGAAACGTCCCTACCAAAGTCATCAACTGCTACAGAATTGCTATTTTAGTTGGAAAGAGCAGTTTTTAACTGCTCAAATCTATTAACTTTCGACAATAAAATCGTCAGCATTGAGGAAATTAGCAGTGACTGAATTAAGAGTAGCTAAGACCTCATTAGTGCCAGTTATTTGAATCTGAGTATTATTGATATTCTGAACTATTGTTAGATCGCTAAACTCTAAACCTCCACCTAACACAAATTGATCTATTCCATCTGCATAGTCAGCAATTACATCATTACCTTCACCTGATTTTAGGACAAACAAATCTGCACCAGCACCACCAAAGAGATTATCGTTTCCGAGTCCTCCGTCTAGGCGATCGCTCCCCCCGTCTCCTCTCAATTTATCATTGCCATTTCCACCGAGTAAAGTATCATTGCCATTGTTACCAAAGAGAACATCGAAACCAGAGTTACCTTGTAATAAGTCATCGTTAGCACCTCCTCTGAGGGTATCACTACCTAACCCTCCACTCAAAGTATCATTACCTAAATCTCCGACCAGTAAATCGAAACCCTGCTCTCCTTTGAGTAAATCATCACCAGCATTGCCTCTGAGAGTATCTTTCCCATTTCCACCCAGAAGGGTATCGTTTCCTGCTAGTCCCTTGAGAATGTCATTGCCTCCTAACCCAGAAATAGTTTCTCCTTCGGGTGTACCAGTAAGAACATCATTATTACCTGTTCCTCTTATTTCTGGAGTTTCTTCTAGAGGATTAAATCCAAAGATAATATAGGCTTTACCTTCCGTGGCGTAGTTACTAGGCGCGCCAATAATCAGGTCATCAAAACCATCCCCGTTGACATCTCCCCCATTACTTACTGAACTACCAAAAAAGTCGCTCCCATCAAGACCACTGATTACAAGACCATCCTTTGCATCAAGTTGGGTTAAGTCTATACCAGGCTCAAAGCCATCACTCTTGCCAAAGAGCAAATAGACTTTTCCTTCACTGGAGTCGTAACTGCTAGAATCAGCATAAGGTGCGCCAATAATCAGGTCGTCGAAACCATCCCCATTAAAATCCCCTGCGCTACTGACAGACCGTCCTAAACTATCACTTTCATCAATGCTAGAAATAGTGAACCCATTACTGCCATCGAGAGTAGTTAAATCTAAATTACTAGAAAATTCATCATTGCTGCCAAATAGGACATAAGTTTCTCCTCCTCTGCCAGCACCAGACGCACCGATGATAATGTCATCGATACCATCACCGTTCACATCTCCTGCACTACTTACAGAAATTCCTAGTCTATCACCTTCATCCAGACCAGAAATAGTGAAACCATTACTGCCATCGAGAGCAGTTAAATCTAATTCTGGCTCAAAACCTTCAGTTGTGCCAAACACCACATAAGCTTTTCCTGCACTGGAGGAATAATAACCAGGCGCACCAATTATCAAGTCATCAATGCCATCACCATTGACATCTCCTGCGCTACTAACAGACCGTCCTAAGCTATCAGATAGATCAATGCCAGAAATGGTGAACCCATTAGTACCATCAAGGGTAGTTAAATCTAATTCTGGCTCAAAACCTTCAGTTGTGCCAAACACCACATAAGCGTCTCCTGGCTTATCGCCATAGTAAGCAGTGCCTCCATCTGCATAAGGTGCGCCAATAACCAGGTCATCTATACCATCGCCGTTTACATCCCCTGCACTACTAACAGACCTTCCTAAGCGATCATTTTCATCAAGTCCAGAAATAGCGAACCCATTATTGCCATCGAGAGTAGTTAAATCTAATTCTGGCTCAAAACCCTCAGTTGTGCCAAACACTACATAGACTTCTCCTTCCCTAGAGAAAGAAGAGTATCCAGCACCAGATGCGCCAATAACCAGGTCATCTATGCCATCGCCGTTTATATCCCCTGCACTACTAACAGACCTTCCTAGGTTGTCATTTTCATCCAGACCAGAAATAGTGAAACCATTACTACCATCAAAGGTAGTTAAATCTAATTCTGGCTCAAAACCATTAGTTGTGCCAAACACCACATAGACTTCTCCTCGTGCATCATATTCAAATCCACCATAAGGGCTGTAATAACGAGTGATTTCCCCTGCCCTTGGTGCGCCAATAATCAGGTCATCAAAACCATCCCCGTTTACATCCCCTGCATTACTTACAGAGCTTCCTAATCCACCATCTAGATCAAGACCAGAAATAGCCAAGCCATTTCTACCATCTAAATCTTCCAAATTTAATTGTGTTAAAGCCATAATAATTAGTTAAAAATTTATTGATAGTTACGTGATATTACCCATATTATTCGTAGAAAGTTATATTTGTAATACGATTTACTATATACCTAATTAAATTTGTCTAACTTGTAAAGTAAATTCAATTTAGAAACGTAGCTGGTCGGGAGAATTGAATATAATGTCAGACTGTCTCAGGAAACTTGGTCGAAATTAAATGAGTATGCTGTCCTTGTAGGAACGGCAACTTTAGATGGGGCTATTTCACGACTATTAATGGGCGTTAAAAATTCCTAACCTATCTGAAACTTCTGAGGCACATTTGCCTAAAATACTAGCATCGCCCAAACCAGAGCCTATTCTATTCATGAAATACGACCTAGAACAATGGCAATCTTCCCGATGGCACAAAGGAACACGCTACTATGGCATCGAACTTTGCCAAAATCTCTTTGGTGACTGGGTTGTTCGCCATAGTTGGGGGAGAAACAATACTGTTGGTGCAGGAAAACTCTTGACTATTACTTGCTACAGTCGTGAGGAAGCTTTAGAAATTTATCAGAAGCAAGAATTACGGCGTTTAAAACGCGGTTATATTCAGCATTAATTTTGGGATAGAGGACAGGGCGAGAAGTTGGCTCATCCTTCGCGATCGCACTATTAACCATAAGTGTTTGTTGAAGTAATCTCTACTTGCATTGACAATATTGTATAGCCCTTTTCATTCAAACCCTCCAAGCTCTCAATCAGCACTGACTCAATTACTTCTCGTGAGTCCCTACCCTCAGCGCAGCAGGGTAGGGAACGGGGCTTATAAACGCCTGGCAAAGCACAGGCGACAGCCCCTCGGTAGAGCGCGCCGTTAGGCAATACATAACTTATTAGACCTCCTTAATAACTTGACTTTTGACAAACTGAATTGACCTATTCTCCGCCAATTATGGTCATATAGACTTAGTTTCTTGGATTTTTCAGTATTGGTAAAACCACCAATCCAACCACGATAAGTAATTCCTGCCTTGGATGCTTTTACATAATCACCAGCACGAAAACCAAATGGGGTAACAGTTCCTCCTTTACGCTTTCTAATTCCTCCTTTACTTGGATTATCAAAATGTAAAGCACGACGAAAATATGCAGGTCGAGTAATCACTCTAAATACTGATTCAGTAATAGTTACAGCCCCTTGCCACTGATACCCATGACTATTATTGGTAGAAAATGGAGCAAACCTAACAAACTTACTAGCTGCTAGTGCTACACCATCGACTGCATGAGTTTCTGGTACGGGGTTTTTCTTGTTTTTTTTATCTTTATATAGTCCCAGATATTTCCTGATTTGACTTGTACCATTACCATCTTTTTGCCACCCATACCTCTTGGTGACAGGAGCAAATTTAGC
>JASJDB010000180.1 GCA_030065315.1 Xenococcaceae cyanobacterium MO_167.B52
CTTATCAAACATGATGGTGCCTTTAGCTGGAATATGTGATACAGCTTTTCTAGGTCATTTAAGCAAGATTCAACCATTAGCGGGAGTAATTTTAGCAAGTATTTTATTCGATTATCTTTATCGTGTTTTAAAATTCTTGCGAAATAGGTAACTTCTCAATAACCGCTGCAAGAAAGAGCCGATTACTAATGGTTAAGTGAGAATAGCTACTTCTTTTGGGATAGAAAATACCTCATTCTTGGCAGATGCCTTTTTAGATACTCTGCCAACAAAAAACGGATGTTATGTCTTTTGATTACTAAATTTTGTACATCATATTCTCGATAGCCATTAAATTTGGCTCGACATGGCAATTCAAAAAGATGGTAGTTATTTTTGGGCTAATACAGGGGTTTCTCTAGTTCTAGATGCAACTGGTAAACCCAAACATACTTTAGCTGTAATTAATGATATTTGCGATCGCAAATATGCGGAATTAGCTCTCCAAGAAAGTGAAAATCGTGATCGGAAAGTAGTGGAAGCTCAAACTGATTTTATTTTGCGTTCACGACCAGATACTACTATTACTTTTGCTAATCAATCCCTTTGTCAAGTGTTAGATCTGACTACAGAGGAAATTATTGGTCGTGAGTTTGTTTGACGGGGAGTCCTAAAGGATATATGCCCTAAAGGATTCCCTACGGTCTCGAAGCGGTATCCCCTTGCGGGACACCTTCGGATAACAAGGGAGACAAGAGAATAGTTTGGTTTGGTTAGAAACTAAGTTTCAAGGCATTGACAGGAACATCATCCCAGGAATCAACTGTTCTAATAGTGGCAATCCATCCTTGCTGTTTTTGGGCTTCAGTTAGACTGTTTTGCCAATTTTGATGACAGTCCTGAGCAGCTTCCTCATTACAGCAAGCAATACAAGAATAGATAATCCCACAGGGATCGATTTGTTCATTGATCCAAATAGTCATGATATTTCTGTTAATTAACCTCGGAAATTCTCTCATAAATATTTTAGGATTAGTTGAGCTTTCTCATAAATCCTGTGTCAATCGTTTATTGTTAACTGCTAACTGCTGACTGTTAACTGTTTGAGCAATAAATACCAGAAATTTGCTGGGTAAGTCCTATAATATATCTTGCAAAAGTAAACTTTTAACTGAAACTGCCCTCTCTTAGCGGATTATATAATGATCACTATCGCTTTACCAAAAGGCGCACTCCTCAAAGACACTATCGAATTATTCAAACAAGTAGGGTTGGATTTTAGCCTGTTTCTCGATAAAAGCAATCGTCAATTACAAATTACTGACCCCACTAATACTGCTAAAGCTTTGTTAGTCAGGGCGCAGGATGTCCCTGTATATGTAGAATATGGTCAAGCCCAACTAGGAGTTGTGGGCTATGATGTGTTGCGAGAAAAGCAACCTAATGTGGCAAATGTGACCGATCTCAAGTTTGGTTATTGTCGTTTATCCGTTGCTGTCCCCAAATCTAGCAAATATCGGCGATCTCAAGAGTTACCGCCTCATGGTAGAGTAGCATCTAAGTTTGTTAACTGTGCCAAAGAACATTTTCGCAGCATTGATTTACCTGTAGAAATTGTTCCCCTATCAGGTTCGGTAGAATTGGGACCCATTACAGGAATGTCCGAAGCAATTGTAGATTTAGTTTCTACTGGGCGCACTCTTAAGGATAATGGATTGCTAGAAATAGAAATACTGTATGAAAGTACCGCTAGATTAATTGCTCATCCTCTGAGTTATCGTCTCAAGCGGGACAATATAGATGATTTAGTAGCTAAAGTTGCTAATTTGGTTGATTAAGATCACAATATAACACTATGTTAGATTTCATTTCCGATTCACCTTGGTTTTTGTTACTTAGTATTCATTGTTTAATCGGCGCAATTGCTGCTATAGTCGCACAACAAAAAGGCTATCGTCTAGAAAAATGGCTACTATACGGGTTAATTGGAGGAACAATTAGTTTAATTTGGGCTATCACTCTCAAAAATCCAGAATAAGCTCAAGCATCATCCCAGAAAAAAACGCTACATTGGGAAAAAGTAGCTGATAATAGATGAGGATGTTACAGGCAAAACAGGTTATTAATCAACGCTACCAACTACAAGAAAAATTAGGTAAAAATGCTGGCAGACAAACCTGGTTAGCAAAGGATTTAAGCACAGAAAAACAACAGGAAGTCGTAGTGAAGTTACTGGCTTTTGGAGGGGATGTCCAATGGGAAGATTTAAAACTGTTTGAAAGGGAAGCCCAGACTCTCCAACAATTAGATCATTGTCGTATTCCTAAATATCAAGACTACTTTAGTATAGATGACCGCACTCTTTGGTTTGGTTTAGTACAAGAATATATCCCTGGTTTATCTCTGAAACAATTATTAGTTAATGGAACCAGATTTAGTGAAGCTAAAGTTAAAAAGATTGCGGAAGAAATTTTACAAATTTTAATTTATCTTCATGGTTTAAATCCTCCTCTATTACATCGAGATATTAAGCCAAGTAATTTGATTTTAGGAGAAGATCAGCACATTTATTTAGTGGATTTTGGTGCAGTACAAGACTGTGCTGCAACTGAAGGTACAACCTTTACGGTAGTGGGTACTTATGGCTATGCACCAATGGAACAATTTGGCGGGAAAGCGGTTCCTGCTTCCGATCTCTATGCTTTGGGTGCAACCCTAATTCACTTATTAACTCGTACTGCTCCTGGAGAATTGCCTACAGCGGATCTTAAGTTGCAATTTCGGGATAAAGTTAATGTTAGTTTCAAGTTTAGTAAATGGCTTGATAAAATTCTCTATCCCGCTGTGGAAAAAAGATTTAAAACAGCACAAGAATCTTTAGATTATTTGATGGGTAATAGGGCAGATAATGATACTGATTACCCAAATAAATACATTGGGAATCATCAACTTTTAGTAAAACCCCTTAACAGTAGAGTAAATATAGAAGAACGAAATCCTAATAATATAGAAATAACTATTGCTCCCCAAAATAAAAAAATTAATGATATAGCTAATAGCTTTGATAACCCTGTGAGTTTAGTAATTTTCTCAATAATTACTATTTTTGTCTTATCTCCTTTATTATCTTTACCTACTATTCCCGTCCTGATTCTTTTAATCATTTATTTATACATTGCAAGGGCAAAATTTTTGGAAACCAAAATCAGCTTAAGGCATGATGAATTTCAAATAGTTACTAATCTTTTAGGATTTAAAAAAAAATACCAAGGCTTTACTCGAAATATTAAGGATGTTTCAATCAATTATGTACAGCAATTTCAGTCTGAAGACAAATTAAAACCTAATGCTATTATCATCAACACAAAATTAAAGTATCGGTTAAATCCTTATAAAAGATTTGTTTTTGGTCAAGGATTAAGTGAAGAAGAATTATTGTGGTTAGTAAGTGAAATTCGTAGTTGGTTAGCAAGTATAGATGAGCAAAAATAATAAATATTACAAAATAAATGTTCAATAACCAAAGATCAAGGTTAAATGTTAAATGATAAATGTTAAATGATAAATGTTAAATGTCATGATTAGTTTACTAGATAAAGAGCCTACAAGCTATAAAGGGGAATTTGGCGAGTTTACTATTGATAAAAGCGATCGCATAGGCGTAATTATTTATCGTAGTGGGTTAGTATTAGCTGCATTAAGTTTCGCTATAGCTAGTAATTTGTTTTTTAGTCAAGGAGAATCAGCATTGCCTTGGATTACTCCTCTATTTGCCCTATTTTCCCTCAGTTTGGGCGTTAGTTTGCTGACGATACATATTTACATGGCTGCTTTGCATCGTCTATTACAAGCTTTTTGGATAATAGGTAGTATATCAGCGATCGCGATCGCCTTCCAAACAGATGACCCCTTAGCTTTATATGTCTATAACCACCCTATAACTTTATTCGGTATTGGATTTACTTTTGCAGCACTAACAGGAATTTATTTTAAAGAAGCCTTTTGCTTTAATCGTCTGGAAACTAAAGTGTTAACTCCTCTTGTCCCTTTCCTCCTTTTAGGACATCTTACAGGCTTGTTACCCCTGAATATAGAGCAAGCATTATTAGCACTGTGGACAATTGGATTTACGGTCTTTGCAGGTCGTAAAATGGTACAAGCTATTGACCCTGATATCGGAGATAAATCAGTGTTTAAGTATCTGAAGGAGAAGAAGTAGATTGTTAGTGGTTAGTGGTTAGTGGCTAGTTGTTAGTAGTCAGTAGTTAGTGGTTAGTAGTTCATTGTTCATCGTTAATAGAACAAACAACTCCTGCTTATCTCCCCCATCTCCCCCATTTCCCTTGTCTCCCCAGTCTCCCTGGTCTTCCAGTTTTCCACAAAAAATCCCAAATTAATCAGAATTAAGCAATTTTTGCTGATCAAAAGAGGATATGCTGGCTTGGGGTAAAACAGATTGTTGTGGTTGATCTGAGTTAAATTGTTGCATTAAACTAGCCATTTCTAAAGCATTTAAGGCATAGTTCCAGCCTAAATTAGCTTTAATTCCTGCTCTTTCTAAGGCTTGCTGCATAGTATCTACTGTCAACACTCCAAAGATTACGGGGACACCAGTTTGAAAACTAGCAGCAGCAATTCCTTTAGCTGCTTCTGAGGATACGTAGTCAAAATGGGGTGTTTGTCCTCGAATGACTGCGCCTAGACAAATTATCGCACTATAACGACCTGAAAGAGCCATCTGACGCGCCATCATCGATAACTCAAAGCTACCGGGTACCCAGATATAGTCTGTTTGAGTACCATTAGGATCAACATCAATACCGTGACGCTTGAGACAGTCTTGACAACCTGATAAGAGTTTATCGGTTACTAAGTCATTGAAACGACCAATGATAATCGCAAAACGAAACTTTGATGTATCTTGAGCAAAATTTCCTTCAAATACAGCCATAATTTAACTAAATACAGTGAATTAGAGTCTTTAGCTATTGACCTATCCCAAGCTAACCGCCAAGAGATAAATTAATAGCTAAAAACTATTTGACAATTAGAACTAGTCGGATTTTGTACTTCTAGATAACAAAGAAGTTCAGCACACCAACCAAAATAACTAACACAGTCCAGATACCAGAACCAAGATATATTAAAGTTTTGGACTGTTCCCAGTTTTGAGGAGAGGCGTAAGCCACAGGAACACCAATTACCATAATGAAAGAAAATAAGACGAGTACAGAAAGTACTAACTGAAACAGAATAGTCATAATTGGATTCTCCTTAAAAAGCAAGCTAAATTGACTGATTTAAAGCAATATATGCCTTTTTTGGCAAAAAGCTTTGAACAAACCCTAAATAAAAATTTTATTTAGTTAAATTTTCCTGATTAATACGCTACCAAATATTGACTACTTCTGAGAAGATATCTTGCGTTTTATGACCAAATAATTTGGAACTTAACCATTGAAACGAAAAATTAGGGTTATGGGGAAATTCAGAAGGATAATTTGAGTGCTAGATTTAGATTAGCTGGAAAGCGGGACTTGGTTCGACTTCCGAAACTCATCTGCTAAATGACACTTAGTTAGTCGTACCTCTATTCCCCTATCCAGTTTTTATATTTTTGGCGTAATATTAGAAATATATTGAGGAATACAAAGCTAATAGCCAATGGAATCTTGGTTGGAGCGAGTAGCAGCAATTGAACGAGAAGATATTTTAATGTTTATCAATTCTTGTTTTACTTGCACTGGTCAAAAAGAGTTTTATAGTGATGAGGAAGGGCAAAAAGTATCCCTCGACTTTTTACATGACTATATTTTAGGTAACTATCGTCTATTATACGCTCGTACTTTAGCAGCAGGAATTAACCATTATAATATCGGTCAAATAATTGTTAAACTGTTAGCTACAGGAAAAAATATTGAGCCAAAACATAAAATAGAGGAAGGACAATTAATTGCCAAAGCTTTACAGAATTTGCCCACTCAAAGAGCTTGGAAAGTATTAGCACAGCTACAAAACTTACGCATTAATAATCGTCGCAGCAGAGCGATCGCAAGAGATTATTGGCAACAAAGACCAGAGTTAAGTTTTGATGCGGTAAAGTATGGCTTAAAACTCAAAAAAATTGCAACTCACAATCATTTTGCTTTAGAGGAAGAATTAGGTACTTTTTTATTTACTCCTGGGGAGCCAAAAAGATATAATACGGAACTATTTGAACATCGTCGGCAAGCTAATTTTAGTAATGAAGCAATCTATAAATTACCTTTTACTATTGCTGAAGGGTTAGCAGTAAAAAAAGGTATTCCCCGTGCTGAATTTCTAACTCACATCGAACCTCAAATGACTAGAGGGGAAAAATTGCGTTATTTACAAACAGCGGAAAAGGCTAGTACTCGTATCAAACAAATTAAATTTGATCTGGATTGGAAACGCCTTTCTTTGACTCGTTTGGCATTGTATATTTTATCTCTTTCGATTGAACAGAGAAAAGCGGAATTCGATCTATTTAATCAAGCATTACTCACATCTGCCCAAAGAATATGTAAAAATAGCAATTTTCAATTAGGAAAAGTAGCTGCTGTTCTCGACTGTAGCTATTCTGCTTCTGGCTCTGCCGAAAAACGTCGTCGTCCTCTAGGAATTGCTTTAGCAGCCCACTATTTACTCCAAACTTCCGCTAGAGAATATCGTCCTTTTTGGACTATACCAGTATCCGAACCCTTAATGGTTAGAGCCAGAGGACAAACCGACTTAGCAACACCATTATTAGATGCTTTGGAATGGGGAGCAGATTTAGTAATTATTATTTCTGACGGCTACGAAAACGAGCCTCCTCAAGGAGCAGCAGAAGTATTACGGATTTATCGCACTAAACTCGATCCTTCCCATCAAGTCTCAATTATTCACTGTAATCCAGTATTCGACCCCGATACCTTTACCCCCTATATTTTAAGTCCCCATATTCCCACTCTTGGTATTAGAGAAGCAGAAGACTTGTCAACTCTGGTTAATTTTGCTCGTTTTGCTGACGGTAATTTATCTCTAGAACGATTACAAGACTATTTGGCATTAAGAGCTAAACAAATGTTGTTGCAAAGTACCAAAAGTTAATCTGATGCAAACGAATTTTCTACTTTCAGATATTCAACTAACAGGATTAGAAATTGCTCCATCTCAAGTAAAAGGTGCAATTAGAATTGTTCCCCTACTCAAACACAATGTACGTTATGACTTAAGACTAAAAAGTCAACAATACGAAGAACCATTAGCAATCGTATCCCTTTCAGGAAAGTTACTCGATCCAGGATTAAAGTATTTTAGTTATATTCCTCAGGGTTTAGTAATGTCTTGGAGTGATGATGGTTCTCCTCTTGCCTCTTCTGGTACTCAATTAGGCTCTGGTAATGGTAAAAAAATGTTTGGTGGGTTACTTAGAGTCATTCCCCGCATGAGCAAAAAGATTGAGCACAATCAACTGCGTTTTCTTCCTCTACACTTGGCAATGGAAGGTTTTTTAGCGATGTTTTTTGGAGGACCCGAAATTGCTTGGAGTGACTATTCTCGTCGCGCTCGTTCCCAAGGATTAAATCCCCGTTGTGAATACAGTTATGGGGGAAGAAGCATTATTGGTTTAGAAAATGCGCTGCGAGTATTTGAAATTCATCAGCAACAAGTAGGAGTGATGATTTTTGTGGCTGAAGAGTTGGCATCAGTATTTGTTGTTCCTACTCCAGAAGATTATCGTGCTTTACACAGTACTTTGTTGCAAGATTTTTATGGTGAGCTAATTTATCAATATGCCTATGTTTATCAAACTACCTATCCGATGAATGTTACAGTAGACGATGACCAAATTAATAATCTAAAAGATTTAAGACGAGAAATAGAGTTAGTTAGAAATTCGTGGGCTGATTTTCAAGGTTTTATGGCAAATAGCTTATTAGAACGTCCAGTAATATCAAAAAAAGTCTATCAGGCTGGCTCTTTTACTCTACAGCGTTTTCTTACCGATATTGATTCTGATCAAGTAAATCATATTGGTGAAGCCATAGTCAGGGATACGGGAGAGTTAGAATATCTCAAAACCTATCGTCTTTCTGCGCTTCAAACAAAAAGAGTGCATCTTTTGAGTAAGTTAGCTCAATATAACTGGAACTTAGATGATACAGCACAGGGTTTAAATATTAGCAGGAATGAGTTGATTTATCGTTTTAAGAAAACTGGCTTTGATTACTTGTTGACGGAACAGGCTAGTAGAATCAACTTGATTGAACAACGTCAGTTCGATGAAGCTAAAAAACTGTAATTTTTCGAGTTTGGATAGTCGTTAGATAGCCTTGAAATCCTCATTCTTTCGTTAAGAAAATCATAACTCCGAACTCTATCCGAAGGTGTTATCCGAAGGTGTACCCTTTAGGGATCCTTTAGGGCGAACTCCGAACTCACGTTGAACAGTATTGATACTAAATCCGCTTACCAAAGTATACTTTTAGTTTAAAGCATAGAATTAGCTGAAACCTTTCTGAATTGACCGATAGGGAATTACCGAAGGGAATACTTTAGTGCCTTTAGGGCTAAATTCTGCATTCTAAATTTCCACAAATTTAAAGTGTTGTATCTAAACAGGATTTAGTATGAGATGCCAGGGAAAGAGCAAAACTGGCAATCCCAAGAAAGACTCCTATGGCTTGAGTAATCGTGCCTAAGCGATGTAGATGATAAAGGAGGGTCACTCCCAGCAACAGGTAAACCAATACTCTCAGCCAGCCCTTGAAGGCTGTAGCTAAGGTAGGAACACGCAAAGCCTGCCGTTTCTTTAATTTTTGTTGGCTCCACTGCCGAAGGAAAAAGTCGCTGAGGGCATCTCCCCCTGTGAGGGTCAAACGAGTCACTACTTAACAGGTCTTAATTATATAAGATAGCTCCTCAACTACTAATTCAATCTGGGGTTGAGTAATACCTGCATACATCGGAAGAGATAAAATACTCTCACATAGGGTTTCTGCTACAGGAAAGTCACCCACTTGATAACCCAAATATTTATAAGCTGGTTGTAAATGACAAGGAATTGGATAATGTATTCCAGTTTGAATCCCTTTTTCTGCCATTTGTTGCTGAATTTGCTCTCTTTTACTAGCTAGATGAGAATTGAGGCGCAAAATGTAGAGATGATAAACATGACCCTCACCAGTAATGTTAGTTATAGGAAAAATATCCTCTTCTTTGAGGGGTTGCAGGAGTAGATCGTAATATTGTGCTGCTTGGTTACGCTGCTGATTCCAAGCGGGTAAATGGAGTAATTTTACGTTAAGAATTGCTGCTTGGATGGTGTCTAGACGACTATTTGTGCCCAATTCTGTATGAAAGTATTTCTTGGGTGCGCCATAGTTACGCAGACTAACCATCTTTTGAGCGACAGATTCGTCATTGGTGGTTACAATACCGCCATTACCAAAGGCACCGAGATTTTTACTGGGATAGAAGCTAAACCCGGCAGCTTTTCCCACGCTACCAGCAATGTAACCTTCCGTTGTTCCTAAATGAGCTTGAGCAGAATCTTCAAAAATTATTAAGTTATGGGTTTGGGCGAAGTCAAGCAATTGGCTAGGAGATACCATTTGTCCATAGAGATGAACTGGTACTATGGCTTTGGTTTTGGGGGTGATAAGTTTGGTAGCTGCTGTTAAATCAATTAAAGCGGTATTGCGATCGCATTCTGCTAAGATAGGTATTGCTCCTGCCTGAATAATGCCAATTACTGAAGCAATAAAAGTGTTGGTAGGGACGATTACTTCATCTCCTGGCTTGATACCACAAGCTCTTAAGCCGAGAGTGATCGCATCTGTGCCAGAGGCTACTCCTAGAGCATACTTGACTCCAGAGGCTTGGGCAAAAGCAGTTTCAAATTCCGATAATGCTTGACCTAAAATAAAGTCCCCTTTATTTACGACTTTTGCGATCGCTGTGTCGATTTCGGTTTTAATAGGTTGATGTTGTAACTTGAGATCAACAAAGGGGACTTTTACGGGATTGGTAGTCATAAATCGGAAGTGTTAATTTTATCTACTGACTTTGTAGCAGAAAATGATGCTCATTGATATCATCGTTGGTACTTAATTATTCGATGTATAGATTAATTGACTCTTGAAGATTAGGGTTAGGTGTTAGGGAAATGTGGCATATACAATTTATTTTTCTGGGGTATTTATCTTCTTTATGCCAATGTTAAATGTTCACGACGGTGGTTTGATATGCTTCTTAACCAGAAGCATCCCCCACCGTCAATGTTAAATGTTAAATGTTAAATGACTGTTTATGGTTCATATTAAATCTGTTGAACTTAATCACTTCAAATCTTTTGGCGGTTCGGCTAAAATTCCCATATTACCTGGATTTACCGTGGTTTCTGGTCCCAATGGTTCGGGAAAGTCCAATATCTTAGATGCGCTGTTATTTTGTTTGGGATTATCTAGTTCTAAAGGAATGCGTGCTGATCGCCTTCCTGATTTAATTAATAATAAGCATACTGGCAATGGTCGTGTGGCGGAAACTATTGTTTCTGTGACTTTTGATTTGACTGATTTAGATGGGTTGGAAGATAAGGTTACTACAGTTGAGTTGAATGGAGACGGTGAGACAGGGAGACAGGAAGATGGGGGAGACAAGGGAGACAAGGGAGATGGGGGAGACGAGGGAGATAGTAACAATTCTGTTGAGGAAATAGATCAGCGTAAAATAGTTGCGATCGCAAATGATGGTGCGTTGGAGTGGAAGGTAACTCGTAGGTTGCGAGTGGGGAAGAAGGGAAATTATAGTTCGACTTTTTATATTAATGGACAAACGGTTACGGCAACAGAATTACACGAACAGTTGGAAAGGTTGAGAATTTATCCCGAAGGCTACAACGTAGTATTGCAAGGGGATGTTACCCGCATTATTAATATGAATACGCGGGAAAGAAGGGAGATTATTGACGAATTAGCGGGGGTAGCAGCTTTTGACCGCAAAATTGAGCAAACTAAGAAGACTTTAGAAAAGGTCAAAGAGAGAGAAGAACATTGTCAGATTATTGAACAAGAGTTAATTGCTGCTAAAGAACGCTTGGCTGCGGATCGGGTGAAGGCAGAAAAATATTGCAAACTGAAATACGAAGTACAGGACAAGAAACAACAAGAAATTATTTTAGTCTGGCGTTCTCTTTTGCAGCAACGAGAAGAGTTACAAGCAGCTATTGCAGAAGACAATAAACAGATCAATTTATTAACTCAAGAATTAGCAATTCTGGAACAGGATATTAGTCATGCCAGCAGCAATTTGGAAGAGTTGAACTCTCGCGTTAAGGCTTTAGGGGAAGAAGAACAATTATCTATTGCTTCGGAATTAGCTACCCAAAAAGCCAAACGTCATCAACTACAACAAAAACAAGAAGAATTAGAAGAAACTCTGAAGCATAAAGAATTGTCTTTATTTAAGACCCAGGAAAACCTAAATCAATATCAACAGGAATTAAACCAATTAGTAATAGTCAAAAAGCGTCTCGAAACTGAAACTGTTCCCCAATTATCTCGACAATATCAACAAGCTAAAAATGAATTAAATGAAAGAAGAGAAATGGCTGACGCGATCGCATCAGCTAGTGAAGCCTGGGTACAAGAACAAGCTAATTTAACTAGGGAAATTTCCCAGATTCAAAATAATCTTAATCCTCAGCGTACTGAACAAGCTACTATCACTGAAAAGTTGTCTCAGTTAGAAACTAAAATTACTGAAGAAAGTGAGTTATTAACGACTGTTACAACAGAACTAGAAGAAAAACAAATTCAAGAACAAGCTTTATCAGATCAAGTAGAAGCCAAGGCTAAAACAGTACAAGAATTGGCACAACAATTGTCTGATCTAGAAAGCGATCGGAATCTTCAGCAAGATACTCAACAGCGTTTATTAAAAGAACAAAGAGATAAACAAAGACAGCTAGATAAATTAGAAGCAACAAAACAAGCCCAGCAAGAAGCCCAAGGAACTTATGCAAGTAAGATAATTCTCAATTCTAATCTTGCGGGGGTACACGGTTTAGTAGTGCAATTGGGAGAAGTAGAAAAACGTTATCAGTTAGCTTTAGAAACATCGGCAGGAGGTAGACTAGGTTATATAGTTGTAGAGAATGACAGAGTAGGAGCTGAAGGGATTGAATTATTAAAACAACAAAGAGCAGGAAGAGCAACTTTCCTACCTCTCAATAAAATTCAATCTCCCAAATTTGTTGATATATCTAGTATCAGAAATGCTC
>JASJDB010000181.1 GCA_030065315.1 Xenococcaceae cyanobacterium MO_167.B52
AACCCATATCCAAATTTTCCAGGTGCGCTTTTGTACCAACTTACAGCAATTTTTAGCTAGATTTCTGGCACTTGAAAGTATTATACAACTGCTGAAACCTTTGGTATATAAAGATTTTGTTTCTAAACTGCTTGCCCAGCTTCGTGTTCTGGGTAAACTTATGTCCAATAAGTTATCTTGCTCGCTTTCGACACGAGGAACGAGTGAACCTCTCCCGTAGGCTAAACCCTACAGGAATTCCCGCTCGCTATTTAAATAGTTCATCGTTCATTGGGTGTATCGCATAGCTGAGAGATGCTAATTTAGATACACTTGACGAAGTCGAAGCAGGCTCCGTCGTTTTAGGGCGGAGTACCTTCGACTAGGATGAAAACTGAACAATTAACTAACAATCAATGAATCCAATCCTAGAACAAATTATCGATCTGGCGAAACAAAAAGGTGTAGCAGCCGAAGCTTATTATGTAGCAAGTCAGGATACTCCTATAGAATTTGCCAACAACAAACTTAAATCCCTACAAACAAAAGCAGTAGAAGGAGTAGCCTTAAGAGTAGTTAATGAAGGACGGTTAGGTTTTTCTAGTTCTAGCGATCTAACTCGTATTCCAGAATTGCTAGAAGCTGCGATCGCGACATCGGCAATTGGCGATCCTGTAGAATTTGATTTTGCTAAAGATGTACAGATCAAAGTTCCTGATAGTAACTACGAATTACCTTCTACAGAAGAATTAGTGGCAATGGGAGAAAAACTAATCCCAGAAGTTCACAAATATAATCCCGATATTTTAGTAGATGTGGGTTTTGATAAAGGTAAGAGCCAAGTACAACTGGCAACCACTGCTAATACTTATGCCCAACAGAGTGATAATAGTATGAGTGCTAGTATCTCTGGTAATTTAGTTCGAGGGGAAGACTTCTTACAAGCTTATGCTTACCAAGTCACTAGAGATGCAGAACCAGATTACGATCGCATCTTACAAGACCTGATCAGCAAATATCAAAAAGCGGAACAAAACACCACTATTAGCAGTGGTACTTATCCCGTGTTATTCACTCCCGCAGCAGCAGCATGGGTCATTGGCAGTTTATTTAAAACCATTCTTTCTGGTCAAGCGATCGTTCAAAAAGCCTCTCCCTTGGTAGATAAATTAGGAGAAAAACTTTTTGATTCTAGATTAACTCTTTTAGAAGACCCTGAATTTGGAGCTTCCGCTTCTGCTTTTGACGATGAAGGAACTCCCACAAGTAAAAAAATCTTAGTAGAAGCAGGAACAATTAAACAATTTTACTGGGATAGACTTTGGGCTGCTCGTGGTGGTACAACATCTACAGGCAATGGTTTTCGCCGTGGCATATCTCGCCCTGGTACAAGTTTAGTAAATCTCTGTATGAATCCTGGACAAACTGCTGTAGAAGACTTGATTGCCAATATGAAAGAAGGGATTATCATTGACCAAGTACTAGGTGCAGGACAATCTAATCAACTAGCAGGAGAGTTTTCTGTGAACTTAGATTTGGGTTATAAAGTCGAACAAGGCAAAATTGTCGGAAGAGTTAAAAATACTATGGTCGCTGGCAATATTTTTGAAGCATTTAATAAAATCATTGATTTCAGCGATCGTGCTGAATGGGTCGGTAGTAGCTCCTATTTTCCTCACATTCTCTTCGCAGAATTGGGTGTAGCTTCTAGGGAACAGTAATCATTGAACATTGAACATTGAACATTGAACATTGACCATTGAACATTGAACAAACTTTGGTAAATGACTACCTCTCAGAAAGAGGATAAATGATAAATGGAATTACCCATGATTAAAAAACTATTATTGCCTTTAATCCTATCTTTACTGACTATGCTGACTGGTTGCGTTGGCTATGATGTAGGGATCAATTTTGAAAACCCCCATAATGGGACAATCGTACAGCACATTACTATTGGACAACAGTTGGCTAGTCTCAGTGAAACAGAGGCTAAAAAATGGCTGCGGAGTATTGAAAAGCGATCGCAAAAATTACAAGGAAAAGTCAAAAAAATTAATTCTCAGGAACTTTTAGTTACAATTCCTTTTAGCAATGGTGCAGAACTAGTCAGCAAGTTTAATCAGTTGTTTCACGATGAAGCTTATGGCAACTATTCTGACACCGATAATCAGTCAACTCAGTTAGATTCTCAAGTAGCTCTGAAACAAAGTAACCTGATTTTCTTTGAGAGGAATAGTTTAGATTTAACTATCGATCTGAGGGCTTTAGAAAGCTTATCTCATCAAGAAAAAGTTACTATTCCTCTTGACTCCCTAGCAGATTTAGAATTCCATCTCAATACACCATCTCTTGCTCGTAGTATCTCAGGTAAAACTAACCTTCAAGCTACCAAAACTGAGCAAGGACTAATTTGGCAATTACAACCAGGTCAAATTAATCATATTAAAGCCGTATTTTGGTTGCCCAGTCCGATTGGTATTGGATCGGGAATAATTATTCTATTAATGATTACGGGATTTGCCATTAAATATCGTCGTTTTCCAGGAATTGCTTAACTAAAGCAATTGCATCTTGGGGTTGGTGAACAATAAAGACTTGTTCTGGTGCGAGATTGGTAAAGAACTCAATCGTTACTCGATCTGTTGTGAGTAAAATAACTTGGCGATTGTTTTTCAGAGCTAAAGCTATTTCTGAAAGTGTTCCCGCACCAATCCCACAAGCAATAATTACATCAGAAGACAACACATTAATATTATTTCTCCCATTACCTACATCCGTGACAATAGCAATATCAACAGCTTGAGAAACTCCTGTTTTATCTTTACCAGGTAAAATCCCAATAGTTAAGCCTCCTACTGATTTAGCTCCCTCACTTGCAGCATTCATCACCCCCACATTACGCCCACCAGTCAATAAAATCCAGCCATTTTCCCCAATTAACCTGCCCAATTCATAAGCTTGGTCAATTTCTCGACTTGTAGCTAGATTTCCTTTGCCCATCACTCCTACAATTTTCTGGGATGCCATAGCTTACATCATCTCCCAAGATAAAATAAGAAATAATAATTTTTCTAATATTAATCTTGCCAAATCCTCAGCAGTAATTATCTTGATAGATAAAGCTACTAAACTCAGAATCATCTACAACACAAAACTTAAACAATCGTTTAGGGACAACCTTTATCGTGAGCAATAATGTGGAGCAATACTATAAAGTATTGGGCTTAGAAGTCGGAGCATCTCTGGAAGAAGTTAACCAAGCTTATAAAGACTTGGTCTTTATTTGGCATCCTGACCGCCTTCCCCAAGAAAATCAGCGATTACAGCAAAAATCTGCGGAAAAAATCAAAGAAATAAACAATGCTCGCGATTTGCTGCGTTCTTTCTACTCTCAAAAAGCGACTACTTCATCTTCTTCCCCGACCAAAAAGGCTCAAACCCATTATCAGCCTAAGAATAGTTATTATTATCAACGGTATTCTCGAAGAGATGCCCAAAGTAGCACTCGCACCACTTCCACTTCCTCTTCTAACAATTCCCGTAATAGTTCAAACCAATCGGGATATTATTCTAGGTACCGTCAGGCAAAATCCCAACAATCTGCCAGACAAGGAAGTTACCACAATTCTTACTATCAAAAGCAATCCTATAAATCCTCTTCTCAAGGACAAAAGCCCAACTCAAAAACTCAATCTACTAATAACAATACTTATAATACACACAAGTCTAACTCTTCTCGACCCTACTATAAAGACATGACAGGCATCGATCTAAGTGGGGCTAATCTAAGAGAAAAAGACCTTTCAGGGAGAAATTTATATCAAGCCAATCTCAAAAATGCAGATTTAAGTGATGGCTTTTTACATAAGATCATTTTAGAAGAAGCTAACCTCCAAGGAGCCAATTTATTTCGTGCCAATTTGTTACAAGCTAATCTCAGAAATGCCAACCTTAAAGGCAGTAATTTAATTGGTGCCGATTTTAGTGGGGCGGATCTTAGTGGGGCGGATCTTAGTGGGGCAAAAGTTGGCACTGGTAATAGGATTATGGTGAAGTTAACTGGAGCCAAATTAACAGGAACAATTTTTCCCAATGGTTCTGTTCATAGGAAATGAGGAACAAGGAATTAGGTAAAATAATACTGTATTATCGTTAAAATACTTAACATAAAACCAAAATTTAGTAAAATAACTTAAATTTTAATTTCAATCGCAAATTGTTATTAATTAACTTTAAAAATATTAAATTTATTTGGATTTTTTACTTAACACAGGTTTATTTTTTTCCGATTACTTAATTGATTTTTGGCATTTTGTTTTTTTAGCTACAATTAGAAGAAGAAGTAAAGTTAACGATCAAATAACAAAAAGTTAACAAAATTGTTGTTGCTGAATCTCATAGTAATAAAATAGTTAACTCAATAAATCTTCAAGCCTACTTCGTATTACTGTGTGGATTTAAAGCAACGGAGCTTGCTACATTCATCAACAATATCGGAGGATTACAAGATGTCTCGTATTTCATTAGTATCTTCTATTCTTGCCATTTCTGGCATCTTAATCGGAGTTAATTCTCTCTCTCTACAACCTATTCAAGCCTTTGAATTAGCTAACGGAAAAAGAGTTTTTGAGGGGGCACCCCGTTTGACTCGTACTGCCAACAGTTTCTCCAGTCGAAGTAGTCCTGGTGCTACCTATCAATTTACTATCGAAGTTCCAGAACACGCAGGAGAAGCTCTTAAAGCGGTTCAAATTACTCAACAAGAAAGTGCAGATACCGTTGTTTTTAAAAACGATGAACATCGTGCTGCTGAAGGGGAAAACATTGCTGGCGCTGCTATCCCACTAGTAGCTATTGGAGGAGAATCCCAGCCAGGAGAAACAACTGTGGTCTTTGACACTCCCATTGAACCAGGAAACACTGTTACCGTTGCCGTAAAACCCCAACGCAATCCTTCTACAGGAGGATATTATCTTTTTGGTGTTACCGTCTATCCTACAGGTAATAATAGCCCTGGAATGTATATCGGTTCTGGTCGTGTTTATATAAGCCAAGACTAGCTTTAATTGTTTAGCCTAACAATTATTTTTGGGCTGAAATATTATATTGTTCAGCAAAGTAAAAATCATTAGATGGAACTTACTCTACCTAAACTAGGTAGAGGGGGTTTCCCATGTTTGTGGTTTAGGGAAATAGGGAAAATAAGTAATGAAGATGGACAATCCCTAATACTAAATCCTGTTTAGATACAACACTTTAAATGTGTGGGAATTTAGAATGCAGAATGCAGCCCTAAAGGCACTAAAGTATTCCCTTCGGTCATTCCCTATCGGTCAATGCAGAAAAGTTTTAGCTAATTCTATGCTTTAAACTAAAAGTATACTTTGGTAAGCGGATTTAGTATAAGACCCCAAATCCCTAATTCCCGATGTCTCGCCCAATAAAGTGCTTATCCTGACAGTATTAAGGCAAGGAGCGACAAACTATGATCGATGCCAAGGAAGTTGTTAAGGAAATGTGTCAAAGATATTCCGCAGCAGTTAGTGCCAACGATTCGGTTGCTTATGGGAAACTATTTGCTCAGGATGCGATTCGGATTCCACCAGGATTAGACCCCGAACATGGACCAGAAGCAATTCTGCAAAGTGAACAAAAAGACTATGATGTTGCCAAATGGACGTGTAAATCCATACCCCTTGATGCTCTGCGAATCGACGATGAATGGGTATATGGAGTAGCACAAGCTGATGTGGACACTGTGACCTACGATGATGCCAAAACCAAGTCATTTAAAGCCTATAAAACTTGGCTTCTTCACCAAGAAGACTCAGGAGAATGGCTGATTAAGAGGCAGATGTGGAACATCAAGTCATAAACCTTTGAAATCTAGGTTTTTATCTCACAGGAAATAAAGTTTGCCCACTTCCTTGTACTCAAATCTCGTTATTGAGGAAGGTGAACCTAATGAATAATTGCTCTGAGTCTACGATTTTATTACTAAGTTCAGATCATGGACTTAAGATAAACAAGAATCTAGGCCAAGTCATAAATAGAGGGTTTAATTTTGGCTTGCCAACTATAAAAAAATTGTTGCTAATCACTACATTATCTCTTTCTCTTACCCGTCCGACAATTGCTCAAGAAACGAATAAGGATGAAGCAATAGGTAATGTTAACTTTGCCGTCTCTTGTAATGCAGGGGTTACCGATGATTTTAATCGCGCCCTAGCTTTTCTTCATCATATGCAGTACGAAGAGTCTCGCTCCGCCTTTGAAACGATTGCACAACTCCAACCTGATTGTGCTATGGCTCATTGGGGTATTGCCATGACACTGTTTCAACCTTTATGGCCATCTCGTCCTAGTTTAGAAACTCTACAAAGAGGGCTTAAAGAAATTCAGCAGGCTCAAACTCTTGGTTTAAAAACTAATCGCGAGGCTGATTTAGTTGCTGCAACAGCAGCTTTCTATCAGGAACCTAAATCAGCAGATTGGTGGACGCGGATTCAGCGTTGGCATGAGAGAATGGAGCAAGCTTATCAGGCAAGACCAGAAGACATAGAGACATCAGTATTTTATGCCTTATCCCAACTTGCGATCGCTCAAATTCAACCAAACCGTTTAGATTACCATGCCCGTGCTGCAAATATTCTGAGGGAAGTATATAACGATAATCCAACCCATCCTGGCGCAATTCACTACACTATCCATGCTAATGATGTGGATAGTCGAGCTGATAAAGACATAAATATAGTTAGGAGTTATGCAGAAATCGCTCCCGCAGTTCCCCATGCTCTGCATATGCCTACCCATATTTTTGTCCGTTTAGGCTCTTGGTCTGAGGTATTAGAGTGGAATCGTCGCTCTGCTGATGCAGCTTTGAATTTTCCAGCAGCAGACGGAATTTCTCATCACTATCTCCATGCTTTAGATTATCAAGTTTATGCCTATCTGCAACAGGGAGATCAACAACAAGCCCAGACTATTATTGACCAACTATTTACCGAAGAACAACCCTTTCAAGGTACTTTTATCAGTGCCTTTCACCTCTCATCCATGCCAGCACGTTATGCAGTAGAACGACGGGATTGGAAACAAGCTCAAGCTATTATTCCCAGAAATCCAGATTCAGTTAAATGGGAAAAATTCTTTTGGGCAGAGGCTATAAGTTGGTTTGCCAAAGGACTAGGGGCAGTTCATCAGGGTGATGCTCAGAAGGCTCAACAAGCAGAGTTAAACATGATTCAGTTAAGGGATAAAGCTAGACAGGCTGGAGAGGAAGGATTTGCAACTTATATTGAAATTGATCGCTTGATCCTATCATCATGGCAAGCCTATAGTAAGGGGCAAGAGAAAAGAGCTTTAAGGTTAGCTCGTAAGGCAGTAGATTTAGAAACACAGATTGAAAAGCATCCCGTTACACCAGGGGCTTTATATCCAGCTCAAGAAGCATTGGGGGACTTACTTTTTGAATTAGGAAGCTATCGAAAAGCTTTGAGTGCTTATGAAGATTCTCTGATCACTTGGCCCAAGAGGTTTAATAGTATCTTGGGTGCTGCGCGTGCAGCTAAAGCAGCAAATTTAGATGAGAAGGCAAATGACTACTATGGAGAACTGCTGCTCATTGCCTTGGGAGCTAAATCTAATCGCCCTCAGTTGACAGAAGCAATTCAGAGTTTAGCTGAATAACGTGAGTTCGGAGTTCGGAATTCGGAGTTCGCCCTAAAGTATACCGCTTCCCATAGATGTGACACTAAATCCGCTTACCAAAGTATACTTTTAGTTTAAAGCGTAGAATTAGCTTAAACCTTTCTGACTTCTGACTTCTGTACGCGCAGCGCGGGCGACTCAAGCACTGGAATCAAGTTCCAGTGTCGCGCCCTTGACTACCGAAGGTCGTTCTGACTTCTCACAAATTTAAAGTGTTGTATCTCAACAGGATTTCGTATGATAAAGCATTGACGATTTAGAGAAGAAACTAAAATAATTACCTAGTCCGATAAAAAAACTAGAATCATAATAACTCCTTCTTGGGTTTTTGCTTTCTAATCTCTGAATTAGTAATGTTTAATTATTTTCGCTTGTTGATTTTATTTGTTGGTTTAAGTCTTATTTTAGGACTTTCAATTTGGCTGGTAACTTCTCTGTACCGTCTTTATCTTCAAGTGTCTTTTACTGCACCTTTGTTAGCCAATCTCTTGTTACTATTGCTAATTATTTTGATTGGACTATTAATTACAGGATTTATTTACTATTTTAATTTTTACAATTCTAAAGGTTATCGTAAAAAACCTCGTAAACGTTCTGTTTCCCGTAGAGTTAGAGTACCAGAAGATAAAACCGCAGCAGCAGCACAAAATCTTCGAGCTATTGGTCAACAGGTAGGGCAGATTCAAGATAAGATTGCCAGGGAAGCATTTTTAAGACGATCGCAGGAAATAGAGCAAGAGTTAGCTAGAGGGGAAATTAGAATTGTTGTCTTTGGCACTGGTTCAGCAGGGAAAACTTCTTTAGTTAACAGTCTTTTGGGAGAAATTGTGGGTAATGTTAATGCCACTATGGGTACAACTACCGAAGGAGAAACTTTTAGCTTAAAACTTAAAGAAGTAGGAAGAGAAATTTTAATTACTGATACTCCTGGTATCTTGGAAGCTGGTATCTCAGGAACAGAAAGGGAATCTATTGCCAGGCATTTAGCTACAGAAGCAGATTTACTATTATTTGTCGTAGATAATGATTTACGTCAGTCGGAATATAAACCTTTGTCGGAATTAGCTGCTTTAGGTAAGCGATCGCTGTTAGTATTAAATAAAATCGATCTTTATCCTGAAGAAGACAAACAAGCCATTCTCAAACAACTCAAAGGGACAGTGAAAGACTTTATCTCCCCCGCAGATGTAATTGCCATTGCTGCTAACCCTCAACCAGTAGAGCTACGCAGTGGCGATATCATTGAACCTGAACCAGAAATTGTCCCTTTAATAAAAAGACTAGTAGCGGTATTACGGGCGGAAGGGGAAGATTTAATTGCGGACAATATCCTATTACAATCCCATCGCTTGGGAGAAGATGCTAGAAAAATCATTGATCGACAAAGACGCAGAGAAGCAGACAAGATAATTGACCGCTATCAATGGATCGGTGCTGGAGTAATTGCTGTAACCCCCTTACCCGTTGTAGATATGTTAGCCACCGCAGCAGTTAACGCTCAAATGGTAGTAGAAATTGGTAGGATTTATAACTGTGAATTAGATACGGAAAAAGGGAAAGAATTGGCTTTGTCTTTGGGGAAAACTTTAGTAAGCTTGGGAGTAGTCAAAGGGGCAGTTGATTTACTAGCAAGGGCTTTACAGTTTCACTTTGCCACTTATATTGTGGGAAAAGCGATTCAAGCTGTATCCGCAGCCTACCTCACTCGTATTGCTGGTAAAAGTTTTATGGAATATTTTAGACGCGATCGCAATTGGGGTGATGGTGGCATGACAGAAGTAGTACAACAACAATTCCAACTCACTCGCAAGGATGAATTTGTCAAAGGCTTTGTTAAAGATGCTATTTCTAGGGTAGTACAACCGATGAAAGACTCTTGGGAAGAGGAAGAATTCGAGGATGAATTAGAGCCAGTGGTAGAAGATGATTGGTAAATTTAGAGTTAATTAACTAATAATTAATAATTACCGACAAATTATGATCAATGATCAATGAAATGGTTATGGGTATGTATAAAGTCAAAACAATCAATAGAAAATAATAAATAGTTACTTAATCTCAGATTTAACTTCTGTTTTAGGGCTTTTTCGCCCCCTAAATCTAACTTTTTGGTCGCTCCTGAATGTCTGTAACATCATAGTTAGTCTTGAGATAGATAGTCAGGATTGAGAACTTCTGTTGGGGTAAAAGGTGACTCTGTCGGAAAAGTATCTAAGGGTAATCCCGTTTCATCAGCAGCCTGTTCCCTTCCGTCTTGGTAACATTCGTCAAACACTTCCTCGAAATATCGTTTTAAGCTAGGACTATCACTAAAAGCTTTTCTCAATCTCCGTCGATGCTCCCTGATACTAGATTTCCAACTATTGGTTCTTTTAGCTGGCTGATATTTGTATTTGAGTAAGTGTAGCAACACAACCACTAAATTGCTTTCAATCGCTCGTTGCTCACTTCTACCCATGTCTTGGATTTCTTCAATTAAGTTCGCTGCATCTACCTCAGAAAATTTGCCTTCGGAGAGCAAGTGCGCGGTGTGTGATAACCAAAGATAATAATCTCGGTCATAGAGATTCGCTGTGTCAGTAGCCGATGATAATTGAGTAGTCATATCGATACTCTCAAATGCATGTATCTCCAATGGTACATCCTCTCGGTATTAGATCCCATCCATATTTGATTACACTTTCCCCACATCAATTTGTAATATGCCAAGTAGTATGTTTTTAGAAGATTTTAGCGATCGCATTAGTCAATAAATCGGAGTTTGATGATTGCAAATTCCTTAATTTGCAATTTCATTTTAGCGTATTAGCGATCGCAAATTCAAGAAAATTTCGTAATCTTTTAGTACTACATTTTGACGTGCGGAAGGTAAATTCAAATTTACCAGTTGCCAGCAGCCTCATAGCGCGACGTTCTTGTTCTGCTGTTTTTTGTTTGTGCATTGCTAACTTAATATCATTGGGAGGATCAATCAGTTTAATTTCTACCTTGCAAACTTTTAAACCCCAGTCTTGAGTCATTTGATCTAAATTTTTCCGTAGATTAGCAGAGATTTTTTCTCTGGCAATTAAGCTTTCATCTAACGTTAATCCTCCAAACTCCTGACGCAAATTAGTCATGGCTAATTCGAGAACTGCTCTTTTCCAGTCGTCGATACAATAAAAAGTTTTCTGAATATCTTCCGCCTCCAAACCAGGACGAACCCAAACTAAACCATCAACTCGGATTTCCACATTATCTTTAGTAATAACAGGTTGAGGCTCAATATCTAAAGTGTGTTCCCTAACATCTCTAATTCTGGTAAATTCAAGAAAAGGTAGTTTAAAATGCAATCCAGGCTGGACAAAACGCTGATATTTACCCAACAGTTCTACAATACCTCTTTCGTATTGATTGACTATATAAAATGGAAGACCAAATACGGTTCTCATGTTTTCAATTCTCCTAATTTAAATAACCATGTCTGAATTGAATATTTCTAGTATTTTAGGTGAATTCAAACTGATTATTTTCTGTAGTTTAAGCGAAAAAAAGAAAGTTTACTTTAATAAATCCAAACAAATAACTATTTTTCTTATAAAATAATATTTTGAAGATTTTGTGAGGATGACAGTATTATTAATCAAAAGAAAAAATCTAGTCATGAAGAAAATCCAATCTAAAAACCTTGAAAAAAACTGGGGGCAAGAGTTTACAACGATATCTACTTTTCTGACTAAATAACAAAAGTTAAGTTTTATTTCAATAAATATCTCATTTGGTCAACTTTAAAGAACCAAAAAAAGACACTCCAATTATCCTAGAATGCCTTCTTGTTTGAGATATTAATTTTAAAAATCCCCCCTGGATTATTGGGGACAATGGCAATGTTATTTTAACTGCTGCATCTAATCCCAAAGCTACAACAAAACTTCCCTGGTTTGTTCCCCATGATTGCTCCCGATGATAACGGTGTCGCTATTACCGACACCGTTCAAAGTAAGCGATCTGCCAAGTAGATGATACGCGCTCGCGCTTTTGTCCGATAACCATACTCCAGAAAATCCTCAAGCAAATTAATCAACGTTTGCCTTATCTCAGGAATGAACGTGATGGGAAGAAACGATTACAAATCTATGGTGCAGTTTTCATCATATAGTTAAATAATTACTCCTCCTGAACCAGAAAAGTGAGTTAATTTTATCTGACTAGAATTCTGAAGAGCAATAGCTCCTAGACTTAGAAAAAAAATCGAGAGGTTTTCCGTTTTAAAAACGGTTTACTTATTGATTCTGTAGCTTAATCAAACAAGATTAATTGGACATAAGTTTAGTGGTGCAGCTTTCATCATATAATTAAGTAATTACTCTTGATGAACCAGTTTAGGGTTTAAGTTTGGGCAAAAGAAAACAAACTAAAAGTTAAGATTTATCACAAAAAAGCTGATGACAATTAAGTGATAGATAATTAAATTTAAGTTTTTACTTGAAAATAAATAAGTCCATAAATTGCTGGGGGAAATCCAAATTAAATAGATTTCTTTCTCAAGAAGAAGTCCAGTTTTTCTACCTTGACCAGATGGTCAGAAAATACTTCATAACGTTAGTTGATTGCTACCTATTTAAGTAACTAATTAGACC
>JASJDB010000182.1 GCA_030065315.1 Xenococcaceae cyanobacterium MO_167.B52
GCTGAAGTTGGCGAGGACACCTCGCCAACCGCGTCCTCAACTTTGACGAAGAATTAATTTTATCTTATTATACTAAATCCGCTTACCAAAGTATACTTTTAATTTAAAGCATAAAATTAGCTTAAATTAAAGCATAAAATTAGCTTAAACCCTGCTGAATTCAGAATTCAGAATTTTCGCAAATTTAAAGTGTTGTATCTAAACAGGATTTAGTATAGAGCCCCTTTTAGAACAAAATCGACCTGAACTGTTTAATAAATTGTGGATTGTTTTTAAAGTAATTCAACCTATTCATCTGTTGCTTTTTTATGAAATCAAAAAGAATTATCTTAAGTTTATTCTTCAGTGCTATTTTGATGATAATTGGCTTGAATCTGACAATAAGTTCAACAGCAGAAGAACACAATGCAAATTCTAGTGATATCGCGTGGACATCGGCAACTTCTGATCCCAATACTTTGGGTTGGATGAAGGGGTCCCCCCCACCGCCAGATAAAATCATTCGCTTTGAAGATGGCAGTTACTTTCAATTTCCTCAACTGCGTTGGAGTGTATGCAATTTTCAGCAGCTAATGCCAACAAAATCTGTTGGGAAGAAATTGTCCTCTAATATTTTGTTGAAAAGAGAGGAATTAGCTGAGATTGATCGCCTAACTTTTACTCCCTTGGGTGCAACCAAGCCGATGACTTGGCAACAGTCACTTGCAGCAAATTTTACCGATGGCATTGTGGTTCTTCATCAGGGCAAAATTGTCTATGAAAAGTTCTCTGGTTGTCTCACTCCAACTAACCGTCATGCAGTTATGTCGATGACAAAATCTTTCGTGGGATTGTTGGGAGAAATCTTAGTGAGAGAAAATAAATTGGAAGAAGATCGGCTGATTAAAGATTACATTCCCGAACTTGCTAATAGTGCCTTTGGGGATGCTACAGTGCGTCAAGTTATGGACATGACAACGGGTTTAGACTATAGCGAAGATTATACCGATCCCAATGCTGGGGTTTGGCAACACGCAGCAGCAGGCAATCCCCTACCGAAACCCAAAGATTATACTGGTCCGAGAAGTTATTTTGAATTTCTACAAACTGTGCCAAAGCAAGGAGAACATGGTCGCAGTTTTGGCTATAAAACAATCAACACTGATGTTCTTGGTTGGTTAATTAGTCGTGTCACTGGGCAATCACTCAATGAAGTATTAGAGCAAAAGATCTGGAGCCAAATCGGTGCAGATCGGGATGCCTTCTTTAATGTAGATTCCATTGGCACGCCTTTTGCTGGAGGTGGACTAAATGCGAGTTTGCTTGACATAGCTCGCTTTGGACAAATGATTTTAGATGGGGGTAGAGTTGGTAATCAGCAGGTTGTCCCCAAAGCAGTGATTCGTAATATTCGTCGAGGTGGCGATCGCAAAGCTTTTGCCGATGCTGGATACTATTTGCTTAAAGGTTGGAGTTATCGCAGTATGTGGTGGATCACTCACAATAAACATAAAGCTTTTATGGCTAGGGGAGTTCATGGTCAATCCCTGTACATAGATCCTAAAGCGGATATGGTAATTGCCCGATTTGGTTCTCACCCCATTGCAGGAAATGCAGCTATTGATCCGACAACTCTTCCAGCTTATGAGGCTTTAGCTGATTACTTACTTGGGTTGGATAATTTTTAATGGCTGATAAGTAGCTGCTACTCAAAACTTATCCAAAGTTATTCACTTTAAAGTTTGATTCCTGCTTCGACCAGTTCCGTCGGCGGTAAACTGTCTACAGGCGTGTATTTGGGTCTAGTCGGCCCTATTCTATCAACTATATATTCAGAAAAAACATTAGCTAAATTAAGGCTTGAGTTCCAATCTCGACAAATAGGCTGACACTGGCTATTATTACAGCGATATACCCTGTCTTTTAGCTTTAAATCAGTCTTTAGTCTTTTTCTGATGGCACTGGCTATATAGTTGGCTACTGGGAAAAAACATATCTACAGATTCAACTATTCCACCATGAGTTACAGCTTTATTTTGTAGTAAAGTTTTGAACTTGTAGAAACTAGCATCAGCGAAATGAAAGGCTAACTTTTTATTTTTCATTAAACCTTTGATGTTTAATGTTTCTACCCTCATATGTCGATATTTACTGGCTAAATCTGTAGTTAGCTTCTGCAAAAAATCATTGCGTTTATCAGCTATTTCTTTTGGCAATTTAGCTAGTTTTCGATAGTATTTACGGGCATTGTTATCCCTCTTTTGTCACTCTCCGAGATTTCCTATTAATAGAAGATTTTTAAAACTAATCGTAGCAACTGTTTGAGTGATTTATGGTTAAATTTTGCCTCAAGCGATCGCGCAGCGCCTGCTTCGCAGACCACGCAGTGCCTCGCTTTTAGCGAGATCGCACAAATTAATTGTATTATGAAATAACTCGTAAATCGATTACTACAAAAGAATTAGAGAGTTTAAGAATGACAATTGTTTTCGGAGAGTGACAAAAGAGGATTATACCAATTGGATTAAAGAATGTTATAAATAGTTAATAGCGATCGCTTTACTAACAGAGATATGTCTGGAGTACTAAAAATTGACATTACCGAGTCAAAAGAAAGCTTGAAAAAGCTGTTAATCAACCAACCAATTGGAAAAAAGAGAGAAAGAGTACAAATTCTTTATTTACTCAAAACTCATCAGGCAGAAACAGTAGGTCATCTAGCAACTGTAACTGGTCGTCACAGAGTTACAATTTCAAGATGGTTGAGTCAGTATCGACAAGGGGGACTCTATCACCTACTGGAAATTGGTCAAAGTCCAGGAAGAACGCCATTAATCTCAGAGGAAGTCAAAAAACAGCTAAACCAGGAACTATTAGACCCAGAAGGATTTGATAGTTATCAAGAAATTCAACAGTGGCTGAAGAGCGTCCATGATGTTGAAGCATCTTATTGGACAGTACATAAAACAGTTCGTTATCAACTTAAGTCAAAATTGAAAGTGCCTCGTCCAGTAAATATTAAACAAGAACCAGGAGCAGTAGAAAACTTTAAAAAAAATTGCCAGAGCTAATCAATGCTAGTTTGGAACAAAATCGAGAGCTATTTAATAATTTGATTTGATTACTGATGTATTGAATAGCAAAAATTATCTAATTATAGTATTAGACGGAAATATAGGGTTTGTGCGATATGAGACAGATCTTTATAAAAGAGCTTGTTTTTGATGTATTTATCTCACTTGAATGATATGTATTTTATCTTGATATTCTTGGGAAAACTGTTCTAAAAATAATCCCATTGTTTTAAATCTATAGTTAGATTCTTAGGGAAAATCCAGCAGAAAATTGATAGTAGTGGTTAGTTAATAGTTGCTAATAATTTCTCGTAATCCTCTAACTAGTCGCTTGATAGCTTCTAATGCTGTTTCTGGTTTTAGTGCGCCATAAGCAACTCGTAAATAGCAACCATTATTCATGCCAAAAGTACTACCAGGAATTACTGCTACTTGATAATTTTTAATTAAACTTTCAACCAACTCAAAATCAGAAATTTTTGTTTCAATTTTAAGGAAAAAATAAAAAGCACCTGCTGTTTCTGCTACTGTACAAATATCACTTATAGAACTAAGTTTTTGTAAAAACTGCTCTCTGACAAAGGTAATATCTGGTAAATGCTTCTGACAATAACTAATTCCTGTTTGCAGCGCACCCAAAGCAGCATATTGGGAAATAACAGGAGGACATATAAGATTAGTATCTTGTACTTTTTTTACTGCCATTAATAAATGTTGAGGGATTACCATATAACCAATCCGCCAACTTGCAAAACCATAAGCTTTAGATAGACTAAAAAGAGAAATAGTATGTTTTTCGCTATTTATAAAACTAGCAGGAGAAATATGCTTTATATTGTTATAAGTAAAATATTCATAGGCTTCATCACTAATATGATATATCCCTTTTTGCCGACAAATATGATTAACTTTTGCTAAAGATTCTACACTATAAACAACTCCTGTAGGATTATTGGGAGAAATAGTAACTACTGCTTTAGTTTTATCTGTAATTGCTTGCAATATTTTGTCAGTTTCTAGTTGATAGTCTGCATCAGTTGCCACTAAGATTGGCTGACAATTTGCCATTGTAATTGCCATTTCATGATTAAAATAATAGGGAGTGTTCAGAATAATCTCATCTCCAGCAGAAGTAATAGCCAACAGACTATTAAGAAAAGCCATATTACTCCCTGCCGTCACAAAAATGCAGTTATCCTCATTGATGACAATGTTATTTTCTTGGTCTAATTTATGTTTGATTGCTTCTGTTAAAAGGGGAATCCCCTCTACAGCTTGATATTTATGATTAGCTGGATTACTAAGAAACTCTTGAATGCAATCAATAGCTTGTTGAGGAGGGGGATAGGAAACTACACCTTGTCCAAGAGAGATCGTACCAGGATTTTGATGTATCATCTCACCAATCACTGGTATCAAAGGTGACTGTACCGCATCCATGCGAGAATTAGAATTCATTGCGGTTAAACTCCCCATTAGTTTATTCAAAAAAAGTATAAATTATTGGTTAATTATTTCTTGGAGTTAAACCGCGTCCATCTTGAGAACTGGAGTTTTCCACAGAGGGTTTAAAAGCTTATAACTCTTGCTCTGTAAGTATTTGAAGCATATGCTCAAAACTACGGGTTTCAAACTGGACGCGGTTTGATTTAACTTCCCATCTCTCTCTGAACTACCAAATATCCCGTTCTCCTCGCTCTATCCAAAAGTCAAGAAAATGAATTTCACCATTTCTAAAAGTTAACTTAGGAAATTCTGGATAATTTCGATCATCTTTTTCAGTATATTTTTGCCCGAAAAAGTTAATATTAGTTTTAAGTCCATGAACAACATTAATTTTTCCCGCACCTCTACCAGTAATCACTTCATTATCATAAGTCAAAGAGCCTTGAAAGGTATTACCAGCTAGAGAGTCTTCTTTTACTACTATCGTAAAATCATAAGTAATAGGTACTGCTTGAATAGGCAACATCTTAAACATCATAGTTGATGCTATAGTTGCCAAGACTGTCATTGAAGTTTTAATAATCATCATCGACTTCTAAATACTTAGTTTCCAGTAAAAACGCCCCCTGAGTAAATCTTACCCCCCAGTATCCCCCTGGACGACGATCCAAAATTGTTCCTTTTTCTCCTACTGTCAAAACGTTAGGAGGGCGTAACATCGGCATGGGATCTGCTGTTTTAACATAGGGTGGTAGTGTTACTAATTTTACGCGATCGCCTACTTGCATTCAACTACTCCTCAATTAATTTCAGCACAAAAACTTTTTTTCAATATTCTTGGATTACCCGCTAAAGCTTGAGCAATATATTTAGTTAACAATTTATCATTAACTTTTACCAAATTAAAACTATACTTTTGTTTCTGATAATTACTATCTACTAAAACATAAATTTCTAATTGATTATCGAGCCAAAACCAAACTTCTTTAACCCCCAACCTTTTATATTTCTTTAAATCATCAACACCGCCACTACTAAAAACTACTTCTATCGCCAAATCGGGAACTTCTTTTAAGTTATCAAAGCAAAAACTAGTATCAGGCTCTTTTCCTACCTGTTGATTTTCATCTTTGAAAGTTGTTGAACCAGTAGGATAGTAATCTAGATCGAAAGCATCACAATAAGTCACTACTAATAAAAACATAAAGTCCTTAATTGTTTCATGATTTTGACTAGGCGACATAAGAGTTATTATTCCATCTAAAAAAGATGTGCGATATCCCAAGTATTCTGTTTCATTAAACTTTTCATAATCTTGCCAAGTCATACCAGAAAAGCTCAAAGTTCGATCTTGCTTTAAAAGGTAATTTTTATTGATTGGTAAATTATCATCTAGTAGCATATCTATAAAAATAAATTCAATAAATTGTCAGGCGATACATAAACTATTAATCAGCTAGATTGAGTATCATTTAACTAGGCAACCAATCGTTAAACTGTTACTAATTTTATGCGATCGCCTAGTTGTATTGAATTACTTGATAAATGTTCAATGTTTAATGTTTAATGTTTAATGTCAAGGTGTTTGCCAAATGCGTTGATGATAGTCTTCGGGTTTAGCATAGGGGTCAACCTTATGATGATGATGATGACCATGATCGTGATGGTGGTGATGATGACCATGACTATTATTATCTACAGCAGCAAGACGAAACTTACATATCTCGCAATTCATAGTTACTGTACCTAATTGAGTTTCAATCTCTCTTTCCCTAATTACCTGCAATAATTGAGGTTGAATGCCCATTTCAGGTAAGCAATTAAAAACAATATTAGAATGTTGGGCTTCTTGTTGAGCAGTAATATTAAAAATCTTCTTCATTAATACCCCAGTAAATAAGAAATAGGGTAAAACAATAATGCGTTTTGGTTGATAAAGATAAGCTCTACTGAAACCTTCCTCTAAACGAGGGTGAGTAATTCCAATAAAACAAGTCTCTACCGTCTTATAACCACTTCCTTCCCAAATAATCCTCGCTAACTTGGCTACATCTCCATTGGCATCAGGATCGCTAGAGCCACGACCAACAAATAATAGTACTGTATCAGCACGGGATATATTATCAGGGTTATTTTCTGGTCGATCCAACTGATTTAAGCGATCGCGCCATAATTCTAAAATCGGGGGTGTAATACCGAAATGACGACCGTAATGAAACTTAACTTGAGGATGACGTTTTCTAGCTCGATCTAACTCATTAGTAACATCAAACTTATTATGTCTAGCTGCAAATAATAATATAGGTAGTGCTGAAATATCAGTATAGCCCTCTTCCACACAGCGATCTACTCCTTCTTGGATAGTAGGTATAGTTAACTCCAAGAAACAAGGAATTACAGGACGAGAAGTATCTATTTGACGGTAAGTTTCCACAAAATCGACAAAAGTTTGCCTACCTTGTTCATCCCTGGTACCGTGTCCAATGGCGAGTAGGGGTCTTTTTTCTGGTAGAGGGGGTAATTGTAGCGACGGAATATGAAGCGGAGAAGGGGAGTTAACAGTAATCATTAATTAGTTTGTAGATTCGGTAATAACATGAAATCGAATTATACAGATTCTAGCTACCGAGATTTTGAATTCAGAGATAATTAATCATATTTAAAGGTGATTTCTATTTTTATTTAATTCTTTTTTTATAGTGTACGCTGGTATGATTTTACCAAGTTGATTATATAATCAAATAAAGTATTTTTCTATTTGTAAGCAAATATGACAAAAGAGAAATCAGAAGATGAAATTTTATTGATTAAACTATGTAAAGGATTGATGGAAATTTGCGATCGCATTAATCGAGGGGAACCAGCTTATCTTGTTAATGATTATCAGCCATTTCCGCAACCTTTATACGAAGCATTTGAAAAATTGAGCCTAAGATGGATATTACGAGATGGAGTAATGCGTCATTCTTCCATACTCAATTTGGTTGAAGCAGCCAGAAATTCAGTACAAGCAGTTGAGGCAGATTTTAGCGAGTTGGTTGATTTTCCCGACCAACCCTTACTTGAAGAGATGACAAGAGCTTCAGAAGAATGTGAAGAATATGCTAGTGAATATAGTTTAAGTCTGGAGATTGACAATAATCAGAGCTATATTCCCAGATTAATGAATGAAATCAAAAAATTCAATTTGCCTCACAGCACATACACGATATTTCGTCGTTTTATAGCCGAAAATCCGTTTCCTTCAGAATTAGATTTAGCACTTTTGAGATCGCAAAATCCTGAGATTGAGCGTGTAAAGGAATTTTTAGGTGAAGCACATCAGGATGCACCGCCCCAATCTGATGCTATGCCATTATGTAAAACTTGTGGAGGATATTTAGATTGTGCAGCAAGAGAAATTGAGGGATGTTGTGAACCTCTAGATCGTAGAGTCGAGAAAGTACCTATTCCTGATACGGTTATTTGTTTAATTAGACCATCTTTGATTGAATTGCGTCTCAACAAAAAATTTGAAGAGATGGGATTGGAAGTAGAATTATGGCCCAATTTAGACCAAGCCGATCTAAAAATAACATTTCCTAATCAAGAAGTTTGGGCAATTGATGCCAAAGACTGGGGAAGCGCAACCAAGCTAGCTAGAGAATTAAATCAAGACACTATTCCTAATATTGGTCAATCTAAATCATTTTTTGTGGTTCCAGACTATAGATTTAATAAGCTCAAATATCAAGCAATTTTTGCTAGCAAATATACAGGTAAAATTCCTCTAATCTCAGAGTCAGAAATTATTAAGCGAGTTAAACGTAATTTAAAATGAGAGATTCAAGTAGTTGGATGGGGAGAATCCGCACACAATTAAGCGGTAATATTCCTCTTAAGTTTTCTAATTTTGCTCGTATTGAATTAATGTTGTATGCTTTACAAGCTTATTTTCCTAGGCAACAAATACGCAAAGCTCACTTATTAATGCAAGGTTATCGTGAGCCAGGAATAACAGATGTTCAATGGGAAATTATTAAACATCTGCGTCACTTAGCCTCTGAATTTCGTAGTTCGATTAGTTGGGAAATTGCGCTGCGTAATTATGATGAAATAGCTAATGGTGCTGCTGCTGATTGGTTAGGTTTTGAAATTGATTATGACAATAACCGTATTACTCTTACTAATAATCATGTTATTAGTCGATATGAAGTATATCAAGGAGTATTAATCAAACCTCTCAATTTTTCTAAGCAAAATTATAATCCAGCACCAAAAGGAGATTATCAGTTCAATATTAGTTCAGAACAAGTAAGATTAGTTCGTATTTCAGCACCAATCGCAAACATAGGAGTAAGAAATCAAAATAATATTCCTAATATTAATCTAAGTCATAATCGCTCACCAATTCGGTTATCTTTGAGAGAATTAATTAATAAAGGAAGAGATTTAGAATCAATTTTAGGATACGATGCTGGCGAAATCATAGAAAGATCGAACTATTGGAATATTGAACAAAATCGACAGGCTAATGAAATTTGTATTGATGGTGAAAGCCATATTTTAGGTCCTACTGCAAGTGGTAAATCGACATTAATTGAATGTTTGATTACTTTATTAATTGAAAAAGGCAAGAGGATAGCAGTTGCAACTAATAGCGTTGGAGAAGTTCAAGATTGGTTAGAATTTGCTCGAAACATAGATATTAAAGCTGTTCCTATTATCGGTAGTTCAGCCAGAAATAAACATCTTAGTCGGCTTAATCAGGCTGCAATGTTTAGTAATAACCAACAATCTTTTACTCATCCTGGTTTTAAATGGCTCGGTCAATCTTGTCCATTGTTTGCACTTTCCACAACATCAATTCCCCAGTCAACAAGTCAAAAACGTAATAAAACACCCTGTTTTAGTCAGTTAGAAGATGTTAATGATCCAGAGCAGAAAAAATATGATTGTCCCTTAGTTGGTGTTTGTCCCCAACATATTACAGCGAATGATTTAGAAGAAGCTCAATTAATTGTGGGAACATTACCAGGATTTATCCACAAGAAAGTATCTCGTCATGATTTAAAAGAAAACATTACTATTTTGGAATATTTAGCTTTAACAACTGATTTATTTGTAGTAGATGAAGTCGATCTAGCTCAACCTAAATTAGATGAACTTTTTTACCCCATTGTTACTCTAGGGTCTTTTCGTATAACTCAAGATACTTGGGCAAGAAACGAATCCTACCAGCACGTACATAGTTTTTTAGAAGGTGCAGTTGTTATACCAAATAAATATCGTGATTCTTATCTAGAAGAGTCGGAAGATTGGCGACGTTTAGCAAATAGAGCAATATCAGCTTTAATGTATTCCCTTAGAGATATTTCTGTTTCTTTTGAAGGAAAACAACCCCAACAAGAGATAGAAAAATTGCTCAAAGACTGTGCTAATGAAGGTAAATTATTTGCTGCTTGGTCGCTATTTGATAGTCTTGCCGAACACCTTTCAGGAATGATTAAAGTTAGGCTGGGTCAAAAAATTCGCAGACCAACTGCCAATAAATACGAACGCAGTTACGAAAGATATCGTCAAATTTTTAAGCCGATACAAGATAATCCCGTCGATCCCGATCTAACAGGACTTGATACTAGAGACAGTAAAATTGTTGCAAAATTAGCTTCAATCGCAGGAATTTTAGCAGGAGAACCCTATAAGGGGATACCCCATGATAAATGTGTGCAGTTTATTCAAGAAACAAAATGGGATACAGATTTGAATAAATTAGAACCTGATGATGTCACATTATTCAGCAATAATTTAGCGACACTCTTACAGCTATCTATCTTCGCAGCCCAAGCTTTGGGTGCATTGGGTCGGCATATTTCCACTAGAAGACAATCTAGCAGTGATATTCAATCTAACTTACCCCTCATTCCTCCAGTTGATTTTAATCGCTTACTTCCTGCTTCTCCTGTAGGTGCAGTTACTAGCGCACAATATCAAGATGGACATCTAAAAATACATCGAGGTATTAGTGTCGGAAGATCGCTTCTAAGTCAATGGCGATCGCTTTTTAGTATTGATGGATTAGCACCTTCTCATTTACTAGTTACTTCAGCTACTAGCTATTCAGGAGTAGTAAAACAATCCTATCCTTTCCACATACAAGAAAAACCTAGCCTACTTATTGAACCACCACCAGAGAGAGCCAGAACAGTTGCTTACGAAAGTGAATTTTTCTTTTGTCCTATATCGGATGATGCAGGACAACCTGTTTGGGTATCAGGTTCTCATGGAGATGAACGCCACGATAATATTGGCAAGATGGTTTCTGGTCTTTGCCGTCCTCCTGCTCATGGTTTACCCTTAATAGAGCAGTTTCAGGATTATCTGAGTCAAAATGTAGGATGCGATCGCAAAAATCTTCTTTTAGTTACCAATAGCTACGCTGAAGCAAAAACTTTTTATAACTGTTTGAAACCACCATATCAAGACAGAGCTTCTTTTGTTGTTCCAGATGGTGACAGTGTTTTATGGACATCAGGAATTAATGTTCCTCGTTCTAAAATGACAGAATTTCCTAATCAGGGAAAACAGTTTTTAATCGTACCATTTGGGGCAATTTCTCGCGCTGTTAACTTAATGAACCCAGATACAGGAGAGCCTTATTTTGGTGGTATGGTAATTGTTGTCCGACAGCATCCTCGTCCTGACGACAATCAAATCATCATTAGTGCAGTCAACAAAGAAACGATTGATAACATGGGGTCTCAATCTGTAGAGCATATTCAAAGACGCGCCCGACATACAAGAGATACTTTTCTTGCTGTACCGCAAATTTTCTCCCAATTACCAGACGAAATACAAGGAGTTGCCATGAAACAGCCTCTTGTTTGGACATTAGCTGTAAATTTAACTCAATTAATTGGGCGTAGCACTCGCGGAGGACGTAAAACGGTTGTTTGGTTTACCGATGCTGCATTTATGCCTCAAACCTCACAAGGTAATCGTCCTGGTGATACAGATAAAAATTCTCTTCTGTTAGCAGTGCGTGAGCTTTTGGGCGATGCTATTCATCAAGGTGGCTCATCTGGTCGTTTAGTTCAAACTCTATATGGTCCAGTTTATTATCCTTTAACTCGTCTGACTCATTTTATTAGTGGCGTAAGTTTGTAGTTGTAGCCTTCTTCACGTATAATTCTCGGTATTTATAGTAGTAAGCTCTAATTATGGTTTCATATAACTATTTTCAACCAATTTATCTTGAATACACGAAAGCACTAACACAAGATATTACTGGTTATGTGATGCCATTTCCCAATATAGAGCAATTCAATCTGCACTATGGAGAAGAGGAAGAAAATGCCCCCACTAATTCATTACTAAATGTCCTACGTTTGTTGCTGCCTCAAATTAGAGTTATTAATCAACTCATAATTGATGGTCAACCTAATCCAGCAACATTTTTAGTATCTCAAAAAATTGAAGGAAAAATCTTATCTTTAATTTTTAATACCTGGATTGAAGTTTGCTATCCAGAATCTAAACATAAACTTTTAAAGTCTTTATGCAATCCTGAAATATTTAATAATGACGAAAATGGTTGGAAAGAGGCAACACTAGAACAATTAGAATGGTGGTCTCCAGCTTGGGCAATAGCTACACCATTAACCAAGCAAGAATATCAATTAGGAGATGATAAGTTTAAGTTACTTTTTGCTCCAGGTAGAAAAGGAAACACTGTAGAATTGGTTTCTTGGCCTCCTTTTTCAACTCCTCGTGGCTATAAATCTTCTATTGGCATTGTGATATCTACCCAAAGCGATTTTAATGATAGAAGAATCAATATTCATTTCAAGATGAAACGCTGGGTAGTTAAAAGAGGAGATAACCCAGATATAAATTTACAAACAAAAACTACTCATTGCTATATTCGTCGATTGAGTTCTTGGTCAGGAGAGTCCGATATTCCTGCTCCCAACCCTAATGCTTTTATTCCTTTAGAAGCAAAAAATTTTAAAAT
>JASJDB010000183.1 GCA_030065315.1 Xenococcaceae cyanobacterium MO_167.B52
CTACTGGAGCATTGAAACCAAGAAGAATTAGACAAGCATTGAGATAAGCCTCGTAAAGAGCATCAAAGTGGACATAAGTAGCTAAATCTCTGGGATAAGTAATAAATCGCTTGGGAAGAAAACTAGAACTGTCTGGAGGAGTAAAGTTATCTTGTCCTCTAAGATTAGCTGCATCTTGCACGTCTAAGAAAACATCCCAAGTAGTCATGTGGTCTAACTCTGATTGAGCAGGAACTAACTTTTGGTCAATTTTTAAAGCACCATAACCAATCAATCCGTCAGTCACATTATTTTGATTGTTTTCATGTCCAGGAGAACCAATTAATAGAAACTGGGATAAATAAGGACCAATTAAATCCCCATCGGTTGCGCCGCGAAAAATATTTTGGGCATCCAGTTGACCGCTACTGTTAAGTTGTCGTCGTCTTCTTCCTTCTCCTTTTGAAGGTAAGGCATTAAGAAAGGTGATCGCTTGCTCTAAGGTTGAACCACTATTTCCTGCTTGAAACTGATTAAAGGGAACATCTCTTAACAATGCCAACCAATAGACTTCTGCCATCTCCAATGTCAGTTCATCAGTACCTAATTTGGGAGCAGGAGGCATGGTAACGCTATGGCTATCAGGTCCGTGCATTTCAAAGGTCAAACCTGCCGAGGGACTTTCCCAGCCCCGAATCGGTATATCGGCTTGAACTGCTCGCCATCGGGGTGTACTGGTTGCGTCTCTGCCTAAATCTGGTTGCTGTGCGTTAAAAAAGTCTCCTGTGTGAATTGCTATGCGAAAACGTTTAAACTGTTCTGATTCTAATATTTGTCCTGTATCGTCATTATGGGGTAATCCTTTAGTAAATGAGCCAACAAAACCTACGTCTTGAAAATCTTTTTCGTCACTGTTGGCTTCATGGTTGAGGGGACAGTTAGTTAATCTGGTTGCTATAGAGCGCAGTATTTCTACTCTCCATTTACGCAAAAACTTTAGTTCAAAAAATCCTCCGAAGAGAAATTTTGGCTCTAAATTAGCTTTTTCCAGTCCTGCTCTGTCTAAAAAATTACCTGTTGACCAACTATTTGTCATTTGTTCTAAATCCTTTGCTAATCTTTAAGTATTTCACATGCGCGCTTATAAAAATAATAATAGGTTTTTATTTCTTTACTTAATAAAATTTATTTTGCTTCAATTAATTTCCCTTTATTAGAAACAAATAACCCTAATTATAATCTCTATAATTGGATTGGAAATTCATCAGATTAGTTCTCCACTCAAATATATATTTGCACCAGGATAAGCCTCTTATAATTCTTGTAATGGTGCTACAGTATCCTCATGATTAAAGATGTTCACCAGCAGCTATTGAAGCATGGGTAATAGATAACATAAGTGGGAATTGGTATCGGTGGTTAATTACCAGTTTTGGTTAATTAATATAAAGTGTCAGTTATTTGACTCACTAAAGCCTTACTTTGAAAGATCAACTCGCGCTTACCTAAAAACCCTCAATATTATCTTCAAAACGCTTAACAATAACTCTCATCTCTTTATCAAACCCAAGGAACATCAACTATGTCCTCACCACCCGTCGAACAGGCGTATATTGCTGCCTTGTCTGAACATCCAAAAATATGTCTAGCCTTTTTCGGAGTACAGTACCATACCAAACAAGGAGAACGCCTTTATAAAGAATCAGGTATTAATCAAGAAATTCTTTCAGCTATGGAAGCAGCACTAGCTGAAGGGCTTTTGCTAAATCGACCCCTTATGACTCCAGAAGGTCCTTTGCTAATGCAGTATTGGTGTTCTTACGAGGAACTAGAACGATGGGCGCATCATCTTCCCCATACGCGCTGGTGGACTTGGTTAATGGAAAATCAAGGAAAGGGCATAGGTTTCTATCACGAAATATATCAGATCAAAACGGCTGAAGCTGTTTACGAAGTCGGAACTCAACCTGTAGGACCTGCTCTATTCTGTTCGTTACATCCAGTCAAAGCCGGAGAGGGAAAATCCCAAGAGCGTCAGCAAAACTTTGTTGACGCTGCCAATAAGAGTGAAACTGAACTTCCTCCAGCCTAATTTTTAGGCGATTAGTAGGTTCGAGCTTGAAAGCATAGCCAAAAAAATCAAGACCTAACCAGGGGCTAGGAAGTAGAAGGCAAAAAAATTTTAGCTGATTGCACACTTATAATTTGAAATAAGTAGTGAAAACTACTATACTAATCAGTATAAATACTTAAATTAAAAAAGCAATGAAATTAAGATATGGTTTAGTTCCGATCAAATCGCTCATTCTAATACTAGTTTCTTTTTTAATAGTAAGCGGTTATAAAAAGATTACTACCGAGGAACTATCCAAAATTCCCAAAGAAAGAATTGGTATAGATGGAAGATATACTGAAAGTGGTTTAGCAACAAGAATCACTCAGTCTCTCAGAGAAGATGAAATTCTACTAGCCTTAGATTATGACAATAGTGTTTATGTAGCCCAAACTGGCAGCAAAATAGTTTTAAAAGGTACAGTACCAGATAAATACACCTTTGAAAGAGTAGTAAATATTGCCAGGGCAACAAAAGGTGTCAAAGAAGTTGATGCTGAACAAATCATAATCCGTCAAGAACCAAAAAATATTTCATTAGACTGAATTAACCAGGATAGGGATAAGTATAACTAAATTTTCTTCTACTTCCTCCTTGTCTCATCTCAACCCATCATTTCAAAGTTGAAGAGTATTAGACTTTTTTGGGAATACTCTAAGTAGATCATTTATTTAGAGAAATATTGTATGAAACGCCGTTACTTATTAGGTTCGGCTGCAATTGGGGCAACTAGCATTTTGGCTTTCCCGATTTCCTCCTCCCAAGCTAATTCTCTGCCCACAATTCGGTGGCGGATGACTACTAGTTGGCCCAAATCCCTGGATATTTTATTTGGTGGAGCCAAAAAAATTTGTGATCGCGTTTCTGCTATGACCGATGGTCGTTTTACCATTACTCCCTATGCAGCAGAAGAAATAACTTCTGGTTTTGGTGTATTAGATGCGGTCAAAGAAAATACTGTAGAGTGTGGACATACTGCGAGTTACTACTATTTTGATCAACATCCAGCTTTAGCATTTGGCACAACTATTCCCTTCGGGATGAATGCAGAACAGCAAAACTCTTGGCTTTATTATGGCGGTGGTCAAGAATTGATCAATGAAATCTATCAGGATTTGGGTATTGTCAGCTTTCCTGCGGGTAATACAGGGGTACAGATGGGGGGTTGGTTTCGGCGTAAAATCTCCACTCTTGATGATCTTCAAGGCTTAAAGATGCGAATTCCTGGACTTGGTAGTGAGGTGATGTCTCGTCTGGGAGTAGAAGTACAAGTTTTACCCGTAGACCAAATTGTGGCTGCACTACTGGAAGGAAAAATAGACGCGGTGGAGTGGAATAATCCCTACGATGACGAAATTATAGGATTGCCCAAAGCAGCACCGTACTACTACTATCCTGGTTGGTGGGAACCTGGGGCAACTTACGAATTACAGGTTAATGCTCAGCAATGGCAAGAATTACCAATAGAATATCAAGAAATATTAAAAGTTGCTGCTAGTATGGTTAATAACACCATGTTAGCAGAGTATAACGCCAAAAATGGTAAAGTTTTACAACGAATACGCGATCGCGGAACCGAATTAATCCCGTTCAGTTTTGAAATTATCAAGGCTGCCCAAAATACTACGTTAGAAGTACTAGAAGAATATAGCAACAAAGATCAAACCTTCCGCCAAGTATATCGACAGTGGCAAAAATTTCGGGATCAAGTCTATCGTTGGAATCAGATTAACGAATTGAGCTTTGCTAATTTCACTTCTAAAACAATTAAGTAAATGAAACATCCTCAACATGGCAGTTGGATAGGCTCTTGGTTAATCCTAAAGGATACCGCTGCCCCTGCGGGTAGAGCTTCGCAAGCACAAGCGCAAGCGCATAAGAGCATCCCCCGCCGTCAATTTTTTACTAATACTACTTTAGGTGCAATTGGAGCTACCGCATTAGGAGCTTGTAGCAATCGCAATTCTGACCCTACTACCCAACCTACTACTAATCCAAAAGTTAATCAACCTGTGGTGCGTTGGCGCATGGCTACTAGCTGGCCCAAATCTCTCCAAATATTATTTGATGCAGCAGATCTACTCTGTCAGCAAGTAAATGTGATGACTAATGGGCGTTTTGTAATTACGCCCTATGCAGCAGGAGAACTCACAGAAGGGCTAGAAGTACTCCAAGGTGTTCAAGATGGCACAGTAGAATGTGGTCATTCTGCCAGTTACTACTATCTCAAATATGGTAAGGCTCTGGCATTTGGCACCACTATGCCCTTTGGCTTGACTGCTGCCCAGCAAAATGCCTGGCTCTACTATGGTGGAGGCTTGGAAGCAATGCAAAAATTGTATGCCAACTTGGGCATTATTAATTTTCCTGGGGGCAATACAGGGACACAAATGGGAGGTTGGTTTAAACAAAAAGTTAATACTATTGAAGATTTTAAGGGTTTGAGAATGAGAGTCCCAGGTATGGGTGGACTGATTTTGGAGCGATTGGGAGTAGAAGTTGTTTCTTTAGCAGGTAATCGGATTTTTGGTGCTTTAGAAGCAGGGGAAATTGATGCAGGGGAATGGAAAAATCCTCATGCAGACAGGACTTTAGGTTTAGATAAAGTTGCCCCCTACTACTACTATCCTGGCTGGTGGGAACCAGGAACCAGCTATGAATTTCAGGTAAATTTAAGCCAATGGCAGAAATTGCCCCCAGAATATCGGGAGATATTTCAAGCAGCAGCAGCAGATGTTAACGGCAAGATGTTAGCCAAATTTAATGCTGTCAATGGAGAGGTATTGGAGCAAATGCTTCTGGATGGGACAAAACTCTTACCTTTTAGCCAAGATATTCTCCAGGCTGCATATACAGCAGCCTTTGAAATGTATGAAGAGATGGCAGCTATGGATCAAGACTTTAAAAAAATTTACCAACAATGGCAAGCTTTTCGCACTCAAATACAGCAATGGCACTCGATTAATGAGTTAGCATTTGCCAATTCTGTGATGAATAGCGTGATTTCGTAAATACTCTGAAACAGCAAGTGAGCAAAATACTTATAACTAAACTTAAAAACTTAAATATAAGTCACACTCTATCAATTGCTTTTGGGATTTTAGTGAGCTTAACTTTGCTAGTAGCAGGTGGGAATTATATTGGTAGCACTGTAGCGACCAAAACCATTAGACGAACCCAAAAATTAAGAGTCCCTACTGCTATTACTTCTGCTCAAGCAGAAGCAGATCTTTTAAGAATGTTGGGTCATGTCAGAGGGTATTTAGCTACAGGAGAATCGGAATTACGCAATCGCTATCAAGAAGCCAGACAGGAATTTGAACAAGAATTAGAGTTAATGATCACCTTAGCAGCTAATGGGTCATCAACGGTCAATCAACAGAGACTACAGGAGTTGGAAACTAAATATGAACAATGGAAAGAACTACCCTATCGGCTATTTCGGCTGAGGGATAATTATCTGATTAATCAACCCGCCCTCAGATTATTGAAAGATGAAGGAGAAGTCCCCATTGCTGTTATTCTCAGGCAGACTGCCCTAGTTATTGAAGAACAATCCCAACGAGATTCGAGTATCACTAATACTTTATTACTCAAAGACTTAGCCGATTATCAAAGTTCATTTGCCTTGTTAGTCTCTTCTCTTCGAGGTTATTTAGTAACTAAGGAACCTTCCTTCCGCTTTGAATATGCTGCACAAGTTCAAGCTAATCAGCAAGCATGGCAAAAATTAAAAAGACAACAAAATTTATTTACTCAATCCCAGCAACTTCATTTAGCGATCATTGCTAATAACTATCGTGCTTTTTTTGCCCTATCTGCTGAAATGTTTACCATTGTGGAAGGAGATAGAAGTAGGGAAGATCTATATCTCTTAAACCAAGAAGTTGAGCCTTTAACCGCAGAAATGCTCTCTCTACTGGAGGAAATTGTCACCAGTGAACAGGAAGCTTTGAGCAGGGAATTAGCAAAAGGTAGTGAGAACTTGATCGTAGCTCAGTGGCAAGCTTTAGCAGCAGGAGCGATCGCATTTTTGATGGCAATTATTATGGGTTTATGGTTACGTCACAAAATTGCAGCACCGATTTTACGCTTAACAGAAACTACTACCAGCATTATGGCAGGGGATTTTGAAGCTCAAGCAGTAGTGGAGTCTAATGATGAAATTGGATTTCTAGCAAATACCTTTAACCAGATGATCCGATATCTTAAACAAATTCATGGTGATCTGGCGGAATATAGTCATTCTTTAGAAGCAAGTAGTCAGGAACTAGCTCAAGCTAAAGAAGCAGCCGAAGCAGCTAACTATGCTAAAAGTGCTTTTTTGGCGAATATGAGTCATGAATTGCGTACCCCTCTCAATGTGATTCTGGGTTTTTCCCAGGTGATGTATCGGGATGCCACTGCCACACCCCAACAAAAAGAAACCCTCAGAATTATTAATCAAAGTGGGGAACATTTACTAGCTTTAATTAATGATGTTTTGGAAGTGACCAAAATTGAAGCAGGAAAAACTAGTCTGAAGTTAAATAACTTTGACTTGCACTATATGCTGGATTCTCTAGCCGAAATGTTGGGATTTAAAGCCGAAGAAAAAGGCTTAAAGTTAGTTTTTGAGCGATCGCCTGATGTTCCTGCTTATATTCAAACTGACCAAGGTAAGGTTCGTCAAATCCTGATTAATCTAATCAATAACGCTATAAAATTCACTGATCGGGGAGAGGTCAGACTTACTGTAACTATTCAAGAGTCTAAGGGAGACAAGGGGACAAGGGGGACAAGGGAGACAAGGGAGATAAGGGAGATAAGGGGACAAGGAGAATCCCATGTTCTGAGCTTTGCTGTCCAAGATACAGGAGTAGGTATTTCAGCTTCAGAAATCCAGAATTTGTTTAATCCATTTGTACAGACAGAAGCAGGAGTCAAATCTCAACAGGGAACTGGTTTAGGACTTTCTATTGGTCGTAAATTTGCCCGTTTAATCGGGGGTGATATTACCGTGGAGAGCCAATTACAAGTAGGTTCTACTTTTACCCTTACTTTACCTGTTAAATCTGTTGCTGTAGTTGAAAGTTCTCCCCAACCAGTTAAAAGAGCGATCTCATTAGCCCCAGGACAACCCCAATATCGCATTTTAGTCGTGGATGATAAACCCGAAAATTGTCTTTTGATCAATCATCTCCTCACTGCAATGGGGTTTGAAGTTAAAGAAGCTGCTAATGGTAAAGAAGCTATTGAGGTTTGGTGTCATTGGCAACCCCATTTAATCTTGATGGATATTCATATGCCTGTAATGAACGGTATTGATGCCACTATTGCCATTAAAGCTCAAACTGAATGCCCGATCCCAATTCTGGCTCTAACAGCCAGTGCCTTTGCCGAAAGCAAAAGAGAAATTTTACAAGCTGGTTGTGATGACTTTTTGACTAAGCCCATCAAAGATGAGCTACTTTTTGACAAAATTGCCCAATATATCCCCGTTACTTATATTTACGAAGCCATAGAGCCAGCTAAAACCCCGCTGGCTGCTAATAATCAAGATTTAAACCTAAAAAATTTATCCTTTATGCCCTCTCAATGGCAAGAACAAGTGAATCGTGCAGCCTCTCAACTAGATGAAGATGCACTACTGAAGTTAATTGACCAAATTCCTGATGAACAAAATGCGATCGCAAAATCCCTAAGAGATAAAATCGAAAACTTAGACTTCGACCTGATCCTACAACTAACCCAATAACCTACTCCAGAATGAATCAAATCGACCAGCCAACAGCCCCTAGTAAAATTTTAGTCGTTGATGATGTCCCCGAAAATCTGCGACTATTATCCACTACTTTAACCAACCAGGGTTATATAGTCCGTCGTGCCAAAAATGGTTCTATGGCACTAATGGGAGCAAGGAATGATGTACCTGATTTGATTTTGTTAGATATTAATATGCCTGACTTAAGTGGGTATCAAGTCTGTGAGCAACTAAAAGCCGATGCAGCAACCCGTTCAATTCCCATTATTTTCCTGAGCGCACAAGATGATCTAGAAGATAAAGTCAAAGCTTTTAACCTGGGAGGAGCAGATTTTATTGGTAAACCTTTTCAAGTTGAAGAAGTATTAGCCCGCGTCAGAAATCAACTGGCATTACAAGCAGCATATGCAGAAATTAAAACTTTGAATGAAGAATTAGAAGCAAGGGTCGAAGAGCGAACGGCTCAAATTGAATTTGCCAATCGGGTTCTTAAACAAGAAATTCTTCAGCGTCATCGATTAGAACAAAAATTGCGTCACGATGCTTTACACGACAGTCTGACTGGGCTACCTAACCGTAGTTTATTTATGGAGCGGACTAAAAATTGCTTAACAAACACCATAAATAATCCCCATCAGCAATTTGCTATTTTATTCATTGATTTAGACCGTTTTAAAATAATTAACGATAGTCTAGGACATCTAACGGGAGATGAATTACTAGTTGCTTGCGCTCAAAGATTAAATACCTGTGTTACTCCCCAAAATACTCTTGCTAGGCTAGGAGGAGATGAATTTACGATCCTTCTAGAGCAAATTAATAAGCCTCATGATGCGATAGTAGTTGCAGAAGCAATTTTAGAAAAGTTTGCTACTCCCTTTGAGATTAGTAACCGTAGCTTGATAATTACTACAAGTATTGGGATTGTGATCGGTACAGAGGAATATCGCCAAGAAATTGATTTACTCAGAGATGCAGATACAGCACTATATCGAGCAAAAGAATTAGGCAAGGGAAGATACGAAATTTTTAATCAAGAGATGTATGTCCAAGCCATGCATCGTTTAGAACTAGAAAATGAACTGAGAGAGGGAATATCCCAATGGCAGTTAGTCTTGTACTATCAACCAATTATTGCTCTCCATGATGGAAAGTTATCAGGTTTTGAAGCTTTAGTTCGTTGGCAACATCCCCGTCGTGGTTTTATTGCCCCCAGTGAATTTATTTCTTTGGCAGAAGAAACTGGTTTAATTATTCCTTTGGGCAAATGGGTTATGTACGAAGCTTGTAGTCAATTAAAAATTTGGCAAAATAAACTACCTGAAGCCAACTCCCTAACTATGAGTATTAACGTTACAGGAGATGAATTACGCCATCCTGATTTTTTAAGTTCTATCGACTACATTATTGCTGAGACTCAAGTAAATAGTCATTGCCTGAAGCTAGAAATGACTGAAAGTATGCTAATTGAAAATTCCCAACAAATTATTACAGTGTTAAAGGCAATTAAAAGTCGTAAGATCCAACTATCAATCGATGATTTTGGGACTGGTTATTCTTCTTTAAGCTATTTACCCCAATTCCCCGTAGATAACTTAAAAATAGACCGTTCCTTTATCAATATTATGAATATTAATCAGCAAAATACTGAAATTGTTAAAACTATAGTTACTTTAGCCCAGGCTTTAAATATGGAAGTAATTGCAGAAGGAATTGAAACTGAGGAACAGTTACAGAGTCTTCAAGCTTTAGGGGTAGAATTTGGTCAAGGATTTTTATTTGCCAAACCTTTAACCTCAGAATCAGCCCAAAAGTTATTACTGCAATCAGTGAGTTGGGGCAGTAGGTATTAGGTTTTAATTTACAAGGATTTTAGATTTATTCAGCAAGTAGTAAGTAAAAAATTCTCCTACTAACTACTAACCACAGGCGACTCCAGCACTGCAACCCGACTATCTAAGGTCATTCATAACTTACCTTATCGCCAGAGTTTGTTTTCTAAATCCCTGATTTGTCTTTCCAATCTATCAATACGCCCTCTGAGTTCATCTATTTCTGATTGGCGAGGTACCCCCAAATCTTGCAGTATGTTCTTCATCTGTCTTTCCATCTGTTTTTGAAAATTAGAAGGATCTGCATTAAGTTGACCCATCAAATCATCAACAAAAGCTTTGGCACGCTCAGAGTCGATTTGACCATCTTTGACCCATTGATCCGTAGCTTCTTTAATTTTCTCGGCAACTAGAGAAGTGGTTCCCACCCCCATCATTAATAACTGTCTAAGCCAATCATTATTGTCCATAATCTCTCTGAGTAAAGTCTATTGAAATAACTATATAAAAAGTCTTTTTTCAGTCGCTCCCTATTTTAGCCTGTTTAGGATTGTTAAGAAGGATAGTTGATCCTAAACAAATAATGTAGTTAAAGTAAAGATACATGATGCTATTGTATTACATATTTTATAAGCTTTTGACTTTTAAGAGCTAAGGAATTAAGGAACAATTAAGGAATGACTAAAAAATTCAAAAATCTACCATCAGAACAAATACCTAACGATGGTGGTTGGCATTGGGACAGATTGACAAATGAAGCTAACAATCGCTTAAAAGCAATTGGGAGACGTGGCAAGACGGCAACAATTAAGAAAGTCAAACCAGGTAAAGCAATGTCCGTTCAATTCTCATTGAACGGGAAGCAACAGAATCCAGGTATAAACTTATCTATGAGTCGGAACAACCTAGTTAAAGCTGAGGAAATATGCACTTTGATTACTTCTCAGCTAATAGCTGATAGATTCACAATGGATGAGTTTTACTCACTAATAGGGAAACCTGAAAAAGCAGCTAAACCAGAAAAGCCTCTAACCTGTGGAGAGATGTTAGAGCAATATAAAACCCATTATTTTAAACAAAGGAAGAATAACAAAAGCCCTAAAGGGACTTGGATAGATAGTTATAACCATCTAGAAAAAACCTTTTTAAAATACAAAAATGATAGTTTTGATTTAAAAATTCTTAAAGAAACTATACAATGTACTAAAAATAATACTATTGCTAGAACCCGACATTTAAACGGACTGGCTAATGTTCTTAAGTATTTTGATAATGATGATTATAAATCAATTATTAAGAAGTATAAATCAGAGAATAATCCCAAACGAAAAGATAAATATATCCCTACTGATACCGAGATAGAATATGTTTATCAAACTGGTTTCGAGCCTAGACCCACTTGCCCAAAAAAATGGCGTTATCGCCACGCACAATGGCAATTTTTATATAGCTTATTAGCTGTTTACGGAATTCGAGTACATGAAGCTTGGAACATTAAAAACTGGACTGAATCTGTAACATTAAAAGCAGGCGAATGGGTAGCTATAGCTGATGATTCACAAGATGTTAACGATGAAAATGAAAATGCTAAATACAGCTATCATCAGCTTGAACAAGACGAGATTATTCAAGCTATCCTTGACCCTGACAACAAAGATTATTATTTGTGTATAGGTCATCAAACTAAAACAGGTTATCGCGTAGCATTTCCAGCATCGCCTAGCGGGATAGGCGGGGATTGTGACTGGTTAGAAAGGTTTAATATTGTACAGTTTATGAATCTGCCAGATATAAAAAACCCGTTAGGGAAGTGTGGAAACGGAAGTAATCTTAATTGTACTAACGCTACTGTACAATGGTTTAACCCTTCAACTGCTTACCAGAAAAAACAACGTAATGATAGTCCTGATGAATCTACTCTTAAATACGGTTTTACGGCTCATTCTTTAAGACACGCTTATAACATACGTTGTCATAAGCTAGGAGTTAACCAAAAAGAGATTGCACAAAGTCTAGGACATGGAATAAATATAAACTTAAGTACATACACAAGGCATGAACAAGCAAACTCTAAAATTAGAGGCATGAAGCAACAGGTAAGCAAGTTTTCTAATAAACAAACTGAACTGGAAAGATTAAAAGATAGGGTTAGATATCTAGAAGACGAAAATAAACACCTAAAAACAGAAAACAATGAACTTAAAACTAAATTAGCTATGTATGAAGCGATTAAACCTAAACCCGATTTGTCAATTTAATATAGAAGTTCTGGTTTTATCTCATCCAAAATACAGTTAATAAAGTAGGTATAAAAGCCTACTTTTTTTATTGCTCTAAAAAGTTCTCAACCTCACATAAAGCTACTTTGGCAAGGGAAAAATAAAACCTAATCTGATAGTTTTCAGATGTAGCCAAGTCATTACAAGTAATTACATAACCTTGTTCCCTAGCTAGTTTGCGAGCAATATTATCTATTAATTCTTGTCTCTCGAAGTATCCCAAGCTTTTAATATTTTTCATTTAAATTACTCCTGTTACTGCCCTATGCGACTACACACCACACATTCCAGTTTAATCACCGTCGATTTACTTTTCAATCCTCTCCACTGCGTTCCGACTTCTACGAAGCAAGGGATTGACAAATAAATCTCAAGAGCGGTGATTTCTCTTTCATTGTGGGCGGTGCGGTCGGGGGGGGTGCGTTACATCCTGGAAGTAGACACAGAGTAAGTAAACCCTTTGAGTAGTTCAATGTGTGAATGTCACACACATTGAACTACTCAAAGGGTTTACTTACTGGGTGTCTACCCTCCCAGGATATAACGCACCCCCTCCGACCGCACCGCCCACAATGAAAGAGAAAATCACCGCTCTTGAGATTTATTTGTCAATCCCTTGCTTCGTAGAAGTCGGAACG
>JASJDB010000184.1 GCA_030065315.1 Xenococcaceae cyanobacterium MO_167.B52
TACCAGGACTCCATTGTTCTAGTTCTTCTTCCACTAAGAATGATACAAAATACCGATTACTTGGGTCTTTGGAGACAGTCACGCTCTTGGGCTACCTGTGAAATATCTACTCCACCTAATTTTTAATGGTTGAGACATCTTGGCTAAGGTTAGCTTTCCCTCAACCCACTTAAAAGCATTGGGCGCATAATGGGCTGACTGACGATTACTCTTTTTCTTAAACTTAGGATACTTAGTTTTACCCTTAAAAAAGTTTTGAAAAGCGGTATTTAGATGTCTTAATCCTTGTTGTAGTGGTACAGATGAGACAGTTCTTAGCCACATTTTCTCAGGGTCTTTCTTCAACTTAGTTAGAGCATTGCTAGTATCGGTATAGCTTAAAGAAACATTGTCTTGGTAGTAGCTATTAGTTCTAAGTGCCAATGCCCAGTTATACACGAACCTAGTACAGCCAAACGTCTGCGCTAACTCTAATCGTTGTGCAGAGGTAGGGTGAAATCTGTACTTAAATCCGCGAAGTTGTTTCATGACATGACTTTACCATACGCGAGTTATTTTTCTAAAGCACTTAACTCTGACCAAAATTACTCTGACCAAAATTCATCCTACCAGCATAGTTGAAGGTCTTCTTTTGGCGGAAAGATAAAAAATTCTAAAACTATTGCTATTCTTCCTGCCGTGACCGAAGGGAATGCTAAAGCACATTGTACCCTTGTCCTACAGGATTCCTAACCCTAAAGGGGACCGCTGCCCCTGCGGGTAGAGCTTCGCAAGCGCAAGCGCATAAGGATACACCTTCGGACATTGTACCCTTGTGGTATAACCCCTTCGAGACCGCAGGGAATCCTTTAGGGCATATGGTATACTGCAACCCATTTCCTTTAGGGCTGCCTAGCTACAAACTAAGTCTCTCGTTATTTTCGAGAATTGGTATTACTTTTGGTGGAAGTCTGTGATTAATTTTGAAAATTGCGATTATTTCTTTCGAGATCACAACAATTCTCGGATTAAATCACAGTCATTGGACTCAAGTTTATGCATGATTAATGAAATATGACACATACACAAAATTTTAAGAGAAATGAAAAAACTTATTACCAAATTAATGCTGCTGAGTTTAGGAATTGTTGGTAGTGCAGCAGCATTAGAAGTTGTAAAACCTCAAGCAGCCCAAGCCCAAAGACTTTGTCGTTCCTATATTGTAACTCGTCCTAATGGCTTATATGTCTATCGTAATGGAGGGACTCAAATTCTTACGACTCTTCCCTACAATAATATTGTGTATGTAGATCAAGTTAGTTCCAATGGTTGGGCGAGAATTAAGTATTTAGCGGTTGATGGAAGATACTGGAGTGGTTGGGTCGCTCGTAACTATTTAGCTTGTTATCAACAGTGACAATTGAACTACAACATAAAACCCCAATAGCGATCTCTCGCTATTGGGGTTGATTAATTTATCACTTATTTGTTGATTTATTCTTCTTTATTCTTAAAAGAATTAGCCAAAGAGCGTAACTGTTCTCTTGCTACTTCTCGACCACCCAAGCCAAATGCTAAAGCGAAGGCAACAGCTAATGCGCCAAGGGATAGTCCAAAAGCTAAGTTAACTACATCTGCACCAATACCCATTTCAGTAAGTGCTAAAGAGCCAACAAAAATAATTAGAAAAATACGGGCTGCTTGAGCTAGAAAACTTGCTTGATGAGTACCAGAAGCGAGAACTAACTTATGAGCTAAATTAGCAAAATATAGCCCAATAGCAAAGATAATTAGTCCAATTAGTACCCGTCCAGCAATAGTCAGAATTACGCTAATCACAGACTCTAGGGCAGGAATACCGAGAATATCTACCGCAGTGAGAGTCCCAACTAACATAATCGCTGTCAAAGCAATAATTCCCACAAATTCCGAGGGGGTTTTAGAAGAGACAGAGCCAGATTGAATCACTGTTGGTTGTTCGGTTTGTTCAGTGTCTTCAAAATCGGATTCAGAGATAGGAGGAGGAGTCGGAGCAGTAGAAGTAATACCTAACCACTCAAGAAAGTTATTGAATCCAAGATCGCTTAGAATATCAACTACCAATTCAGAGACAAATTTTCCTGCAACAAAGAACAATGCTAAAACTACGCCAGCAGCAAATAGTTTTGGTAACAGATTGAGTACCTCTTCCAGCATATCAATCGCTGGTCTAGAAATAGCTTCAATCTTTAAAGCTTCCAAAGCTGCGATTGTAGTAGGTATCAGAACTAGAACAAATACAACTGTGCCAATAATTGAAGATAAGCCGTCTCTTCCTCCAGCAGTGGAAAATCCAACTTTTTCTCCAATGCTATCCACTCCTGTAGCAGCAAGTAAACTAGTGACGATACGGCGCACAATCTGAGCTACAAACCAACCTACAGCACCGATCAATACTGCACCAAGAACATTAGGGAGCATTGCTAGTACTTTGTCTAGCATTCCTTGTATGGGAACTAGAGTACCTTCTAAGCTCAGGGTGCTTAAGATGCTGGGTAAAAATAGTAAAAATATGAACCAATAAAGAGCATTGCCAATAGTATCACTAATAACAAAATCAGAACTATCTCCTATGCTTTCTCCTAAACGCCCATCTAGATTTAAAGCCCCTAAACCTCTAGTAACCACAGTTTTAACTAAAGTTGCTACAACCCAAGCTACCGCGATCAGAATAGCTGCACCAATTAGATTGGGAATAAAACTAGTTATTTTCTCCAACAAGGCGTTTAGAGGGGCAGATACTGCTTCTAATTGTAAAGCATTGAGGAAAGCTGCGATCGCAAATAATCTAATCAACCAGCAAACTAAAGTACTGATCCATTCTTCTACAGGGAAATCGCCCCCTCGTTGTCCCGTTACCCAAGAAGCAATTTTATTATCAATATCAGTTAAACCCAGTAACTTCTTCACCAGGGCTTTAACGATTCCCGAAACAATCCAACCTACGAAGAGGATGATGATCGCCCCTAGGATATTAATCACAGAAGAACCTAAATCTGTGCCAATCGCAGAAAGAGGATTCATCGCCTGTGCCATGACCAAAGAAGGCTCTGGCACTATGCTACCAAGTATATTTGTCATTTTTTTCCGTTTAAATTAATCTAGTGATTTCCGTAAAACAACTAACTAACGAATTTCCAACAAAATAGATACTTTCTCATCTTCTCAGGTCAATATTATGTTTACTGGCACAATTATGGCAAATGAAATTGAAAATGTTTAATTTGTTAATGATCAATCTGGAAATGAACCAAGTTAAATCTTAGATTTAAAGCAAAAACCTGAACTAAAGCCCACAGGAGTTGATAAGATTTCGTTATCCTGAGTTTAAGCCAAACAATTAAAAGTAATAGCCATAGGATAAAAGAATCCCAATATTTACTTTTTGTTATTAATTACTAAGAATTTGATAAGTTTAATTCATCTTATTTGATAAAATTTTATTGTAAACACCCATGTCCTCTGTAAAAGTTTTTGAACATTCGATAAAAATTAAAGCTAGTGCCACTATTGTCGAACAATGTTTTAGTGACCTGGAATTGATGCACCGTTGGCTTAATCCTGCTTTGAAGTGTGAACCAATTGGGGAATGGAGTACATCTATTGGTAGTTTGAGCCGATTTGAGATCAAAATTCCTTTTTGGCAGCCAACTCTCAAGAGTGTGGTAGTAGAGAGAGAACCAGGATTAATTGTCTGGCAATTTAAAGGTTTTTTTGAGGGGCGCGATCGCTGGGAATGTCGTCCTACTCCTGAAGGGACAATTTTAATTAATCGTTTTGAGTTTCAAGTACCTAATCCGATAGTCAGCTGGGGATTTAATACTTTTGCAGCTAGTTGGACAAAAAAAGATATGCAAGCTCAATTGAAAAGACTCAAAAGAGTTGCAGAAGCGGAATATGTTAAGAGTGGGATAGTTTAGTGGTTAGTAGTTTTTTTATATACCCTGATAGTATGCCCAGTTTTAATATGTCTCGGAAAAAACTTGTTTAGCAGGAATAATTAAAGTTTCGATAGGAGAAGAATCTCCATTTGGTATTATGCTGGCTGTTCCTATGGTTAAAGCTATTTGTTGATTTGCTTCTAGTTGGGTATGATGAACAAGTTTTTTAATTTCTTCTCTAATTGTGTTAGCTAGTTTGATCGCTTTACTATCTCTTGTATTGGGCAAAATTACAGCAAATTCCTCACTGTCATAACGAGCTGCTAAATTATCGGAATTATCGCTCACTTTTGAAATGATTTGAGCAATAGTACGCAAAAATTCATTGGCTGCTGCGTAACCATAGGTATTATTGTAGTGTTGGAAATTCTCAAGCTTACAGAGAATCAAGGATAAAGAGTTTGGTTCTAAAACTAACTTACGCCATTGTTGACCCAAATACTCTTCAAAGCGATGACGGTTAGCAATTTGGGTAATGCTATCTAAAGTTGTGAGGCGTTTGATTTCTCTGTTAGCTTCGGCGATCGCAGTTTGATTTTTTTTGCGTTCGGTAATGTCGTTAGGAATAGCTAGGAGACAATCTTGTCCCCCATAGTTAATGATTTCAGCCGAAAATAATACCGTTTTTACTTCTCCTGACTTAATTCGATAATCAAGTTCTTGATTGCGAACTACTCCCTTCTCTCGTAAAAGTTGAATAATTTGAATATGGTTATCTAACTTAACCCAAAAATTTAGTTCCGCAGAAGTATGACCGATAATTTCTGATTGGCTAAAACCAGTTATAGTACAAAAGCTTTCATTTACTTCAATAAAGCGTCCTTCTGACAGAGTGCTAATAGTAATGGGAATAGGGCTAGAGCGAAAAGCTTTAGCAAACTTTTCCTCAGACAGACGTAGTGCTGACTCAGCTAATTTACGAGAGCGAATTTCTTGTTGTAGAGTAGCATTTTGCTCTTCTAGTTGTTTATTGAGATTTCGCAGTTGTAGATGAATATTAACACGAGCGATCGCTTCTTCGTGTTGTAAAGGCTTGGTTATATAATCTACTGCACCTATAGTTAACCCTTTGAGCTTATCTACTGGATCGGCAAGGGCAGTCATAAAAATTACGGGGATTTCTTTAGTCCCAGGTGAAGCTTTGAGACGACGACAGGTTTCAAAGCCGTCAATACCAGGCATTAGTACATCTAATAAAATTAGGTCTGGTCTGACTTTTTCCAATCTTTGAAGACAACTTTCTCCATCTTTTGCTACCAAAACTTTAAATCCATACTCTTTTAACAAGTCTGAAAGTACTTGGATGTTGGTGGGATTATCGTCAACAATTAGGATTACTTCTTGTTTGCCTGTTCCGATTTGATTCATATTATGTTTTAAATTGAGTTTCTATCGATCGATTCGAGAATTTTAATATCGTCAAACTCTTGAGATAGTTGCAATAACTTGTTAACTAGAGGCTGATATTGTGAACCTAGTTGTTGAATTCTGGATATTTCTCGATTAACTAGATCGAAATCACCAATCTCTGCTGCTTCTCTTAAAGTAACTAACTCGGAGTCTGGAGGAAGGACTATAGTAGAATCTGAGATCGCTTTACTAAAAGTCGAGTGTATCTCTTTAGTCTCGTAAGTCCATGATAAATGTAAATATTTGCCTACTTTTTCTAGTAGATCATCTGAATTGATAGGTTTAGGAATAAAATCATTACATCCATAATCACGACATTTCTGTTGTTCAGTATCAAAGACACTAGCAGAGATAGCAATAATAGGTATGTTCTGAAATTCTGGGATCTGTCGCAGTTGCCTTGTCATTTCAAAGCCATCTAACATTGGCATCACTAAATCGGAAATAATTAAATCTGGTTGCCATTGAATTGCTTTATCGATCGCTTCTCTGCCATTAGCTGCTTTTGCAAGTTTAAAACCAAGAGGTTCTAGTAAATCTATTAGAACAGAGCGATTATCCCAGCGATCGTCTACGATTAGAATTTTTTGTTTATTTCCCAGATAACCAGTAATAGTTTGCTCGGCTTTAACTCTAACTGGAGCGAGCCAATTTTTTACTGCGGACACATTTAGATCGAACCAAAAAGTGCTACCTCTTCCTAAAGTACTTTTGACTTGAATTTGGCTACCCATTAAATTGATTATTTTCTGACTAATCGCTAATCCTAAGCCAGTGCCTTCTGTTTGACGATTGCGATCGCCTGATTGTTCAAAAGGCTCAAAGATTTTCTCTATTTGTTCTGGAGTCATACCTATTCCAGTATCTTCAATTTGAAAGCGGATCTGATGACTAGTTAGTTGTTCTTGCTCGTTATTTCCCAAACCACCAATGACGTTAACTTTAAAGGTTACGCTCCCCAAATCAGTAAACTTGAGCGCATTCCCCAAAAGGTTTAGTAGAACTTGACGGAGGCGTTTTTCGTCGGCATGAATAGCATAAGGAAGATGCTCGCTAGAAAAGAAGTTAAACTTAATTCCTTTTTGTTCGGCTTTGATGCCAAAGATTTCGGCAATATCTGTTAGGAAACTAGAAAAATGAAAGTCTGTGGGGATGAGTTCTAATTTTTGAGCTTCAATTTTCGATAAATCCAGAATATCTTCAATCAAGGTCAAAAGATGCTGTCCACAACGTCCGATAATAGCAATACTGTTTTTTTGTTTTGGGCTACAGTCGCGACTGCGTTGCAAAATTTGGGCATAGCCTAAAATGCCGTTGAGTGGAGTACGAAGTTCATGACTCATATTGGCAAGAAATTGACTTTTGGCTTGATTAGCTAATTCAGCAGATTCTTTCGCTTGTTTTAATTCGGAAGTACGCTCTGTAACTCTTTGTTCTAGGGATTTATTTAATTGTTCGAGTTGTTGATTTTTTTTTTGCAATTCTTGATTCTGTTGAGCTAATTGTCGATCTTGACCATAACTGCGAATAGCTTCAGTGACTGTTAGACAAAGATCGATTGTCTCCCAAGGTTTAGCAATATAGCGATAGAGATTGGCATGATTGAGCGCATTACCCACGGCATCGGCACTGGCTTGTCCAGTTAACATGATCTTGAAAGTTTGGGGATAGCTAGCGTGAATTTGAATTAATAACTCATCTCCTTTCATTCCTGGCATAATCTGATCGGCAATAATTACAGGAATCGAGATTCCCTCTTGTTGTAACTCTTCAAAGATTTCTAAAGCTTCCTCTCCAGTTTCCGCTAATTCGATTTCATAATCATTGCCAAAATGATTGGTAAGCTGATCTCTGAGGCTAATCAGCACTACTCTTTCATCATCGACACAGATTATGGCTTGTCTACTCATCGGTTTTTCTTAGTTCTTACATTGCCTTGCCTGTGACAAGATCGCTTTGGAATCTGCTTGTCCCGTTATTAATACTTTTACTATACGGGGAAATCTTTGATGAGCTTGTATCAAAAATTCATCTGCTTTCATTCCAGAGGTTGTCGGTTGATGCATAAAGTGAAAATTTTTGACACGTAAGTTGAAAATTGTTTGATGCTACAATTAATGTACTTAAGTAAGTACATTCTTATGGAAATACTAAATTTTACAGAAGCGAGACAAAATTTTAAAGCTGTTTTGGATCGCGTGACTGCTGATGTTGACGCTACAGTAGTGGTTCGGCGGGAAGGAGATGATGCAGTGATTATGTCCAAAAGTCACTACGATTCGATTATGGAAACTCTGTATTTATTACGATCGCCTGCTAATGCTCAAAGACTGAGAGAATCTATTGCAGCAGTAGAAGCAGGTAAGGTAAAAGAACACGATCTTATAGATGTAGATGAAGATTTAAGCACTGGAGAAAACTCAAGTGCTTAAATTAGCTTGGGATAAAAATGGTTGGTCTGATTATTTATATTGGCAGCAACAAGATAAAAAAACTCTCAAGAAGATTAATCGATTGATACAAAATATTTTGGTATCTCCTTTTGAGGGCATAGGTAAGCCAGAGCCTTTGAGAGAAAATCTATCGGGTTATTGGTCAAGAAGAATCGACGAGACAAATAGACTGGTTTATCAGGTCGCTGATGAGTACATAACAGTTATTTCATGTCGTTACCATTATTAAGTTGCATATCATTCTGGCTTAAATCTCAATCAGTTTGTTCTAGTTTAGCTTGGAGGTCATCAATGACATTTTCTTTAGTTGCACAATATCTTGATTTGAATATCAGATTTTTGCAACTTATAAGTCAATCAGTAATGCTTTAGATCGCGATATCTCAGAAACAATACAACACATAGATCGTGCTATAGTTCCCGATATGCCAGATCGCATTATTGCTGCAACAGCTTTATCTTTAAATATTCCTCTAGTTTCTTGTGACGGCAAGATTCAAAATTTGACTTCGGTTTTGATAATTTGGTAGCTATCAAATTTATTATGGTTTTCCATCAAAATAGCACCAGCCCCAAAGTTATCATATGGGGTTGGTAAGTCATAAGTCTTGAAAGGTTCTAAAGGAGCAATATTCTCTGCTCCATCTAAATCTTCTGCCAGAATTCGGATTAGTTTAAGTTTTTCTGCTGGGGAAAGCTGTCGAATAGCAGGAAGCACTTCAGCTAGTGTCATAATATTCGTCTCTGGTATTAAAGAATTGTATCTATAGCTTAGTGGATTCTACAGATTATCTTTTTTTGGCAACTTCAAGCCACCCTTCAATGGCATCTTTGAGATTTACTAGCACCTCGTTCATGGTATCTCCCTCTGTAATACAACCAGGCAAGGCTGGCACTTCTGCCCAGTATCCGCCTTCTTCTGCTGGATGGATAATTGCTTTGATTTTCATATTTTCTCTCCTTATGAGCCTAATATTAACAAAGGTTCGAGTTTCAACGCGATCGAGGTTTAAGTAAGGTAAGTTGAAAACGTTAAAGATATCCGTATTTTCTATCAAAGCGATCGCTTTTTTGGTGATCGAGTTACTCTAATCCTGACTAAAAAATAGTAATTAAATTTCCTGCATACCAAGTTTTTTCAATGCTTTCTGCAAATTAATTAAAATAGCGATCGCTAAAACATGTTTGTAATAAATATGCTTTTTTTGCATAAAACACATATGCTCTGGGGAATAGTAAGTTTATAGACTATCAAAAACAATATATATGGCAATTAAAACTTCGACTATTATGTACTCACAGAGAGTTAAGCTTTTAGAAAGCCAGGAGGATCACTTTCGAGATTTTAAATCAAAAAAAATAAAACCAGCCAAAATAACAAAAACAATCTCAGCTTTTGCTAATGCTGATGGTGGAGATTTATATATAGGAATAGACGAGGATAAAGAAAATAAAATCAAGTTGTGGAGAGGATTTGAGAATGTAGAAGAAGCTAATGGTTTTATTCAAATTTTTGAAAAACTGTTTCCGCTTGGTCAAGAATTTTCTTATGAATTTTTAAAAGTTTCGGATGCAGGATTAGTTCTCCATATCAATATACATAAAACCCATGATATTAAAAAAGCTTCAGATGATAAAGTCTACCTTAGAAGAGGAGCGCAGAATCTTCCTGTCACTACAGAAGAAAAGTTAAAACGTTTGAGGATGAATAAAGGTTTGGTTTCACATGAAAGTGCGACCGTATCTGCCGATTTATTTTTTATTACTGAATCTGATGTGGTCAAAAATTTTTTGTGTGAAGTTGTACCTACGACAAATGATGCTAGGACTTGGTTGAAAAAACAGCTATTAATACGTAATGAAAAACCTACTGTTAGCGGAGTTTTATTATTTTCTGATGAACCTCAAGCAATTATTCCCAAGCATTGTGGTATTAAAATAGCTAGATATAAAACTATTGATAGTGAAGGAAGTAGAGCAACTTTAGATTCTAATCCAGTCACAGTTGAAGGTTGTTTATACGAGCAAATATATAAAGCTGTAGATAAAACAGTAGAAATTATTGAGCAAAGCCCAATATTAAATAATGGAATAATGGATAAAATTGATTATCCCCCTGAAACTCTTCATGAAATTATAACAAATGCAATACTTCATAGAGATTATAGTATTGCTGATGATGTACACATAAGAATCTTCGATAATAGAATTGAAGTTGAAAGTCCTGGTACATTGCCAGGTCATGTAACAACTAAAAATATTTTAGAGACACGCTTTTCAAGAAATGGTAGTCTCGTTCGTATTATTAATAAATTTCCTAATCCTCCCAATAAAGATATAGGAGAAGGTTTAAATACAGCATTTCAAGCAATGACAAAACTTAGATTAAAAGAGCCAATTATAAAGCAAAATGAGAATTCATTATTGGTTGTAATTCGCCATGAATCTCTTGCTTCGCCTGAAGAATTAATTATGAATCACTTAAAAAAACATTCTGAAATTAATAATTCTATAGTTACGAGAATTTGTCATATAGATTCTGAAAATAAAGTTAGTAGAATTTTAAAAAATCTTGTTAATGAAAATCTAATTGAACGCATTCCAGGCAAACAAGGAAGAGCTTCAGCTTATAGAAAAAAATCTAATATAAAGTAACTGATAATAGAAAGGAGTAAAGATTTTATCTTTAATCTCAGCAGGAATACCCACTCCAGAATCGGTTATTTGTACCAGAACATCATTATTTTGTTCTGTTACTATAATATTTAATTTACCCTAATCGCCCATAGCTTAGATGGCATTGTGAATTAAATTTGTCCAAACTTCATTTGGTTCTTCGGGATAACGAATAAAAACATTGGAAATAGTTAAGATAAATGAGCTTTTTTGCTAATACACTTCATCATGAGAACCGATATCAACCAGAATAATTAAAGTTTCCTCTGAATGCTCATCTTGAGAAAAAGTAAAAATGATACGACAATCATAATTAACCGAACATGACCAATATCCATCTAGATCCCCCGTTAACTTATGGGACTTTAACGAAGGAGTAAAAGGGTCATTTTCTAACAAATCTAAAATACCTAATACCTTATCTTGTAATTGAGGATTCTTTTTAATTAACTTTTTAAAAGCCCTTTTAAAGCTTTTATGAGCAACTAATTTCATTCTTCTTCATCCTCTAATAAATAAGCTTTAATATCTTCCGCAGTTCCCTTTTTTGCCTTTCCACTTGCTAAAGCTTGTAAAGTTTCTTCACCATTTTGTTTTATCTCTAAACGCCTTTTGGCAACACGCCTTTTACGGATTAAATCGAATAAATAATCTTGTTCTTCTACAGATAAACTTTCCAGAGAATCAATAATATCTTGAAAATGAGAAGTAGTCATTTAATTAAACCTCCTGAAAAATTAAAATAATGCGATCGCTGCTTAAGTAATATATTAACGATTCCTATTCTACGGATAAAGAAACAGGCAACCAAATACTAAAAACAGTATTCCCAGGCTCGCTTGCAACCTCAATAGTTCCCTGATGCTTATCAATAATCTTACTCACAATATCTAACCCCAAACCAGTACCTTCCCCTGCTGGTTTAGTAGTGAAAAAAGGAGTAAAGATTTTATCTTTAATTTCCGCAGGAATCCCCGCTCCAGAATCGGTTATTTGCACCAGAACGCCATTATTTTGTTCTGTTACTGCAATATTTAACTTACCCTGATCACCCATAGCTTGAATGGCATTATGAATTAAATTTGTCCAAACTTGATTGAGTTCTTCAGGGTAGCAAAGAATTTCGGGTACCAATTCGTAGTTTTTAATTACTTCAATACCTTGTTTTAATTGATTATGATAGAGAGTAAGCACCACATCAATGCCATCGCTGATCTTGGCTTTAGTCATGTGACCAGAATTATCTTGACGGGCATAACTTTTGAGGGCAAAGACAATTTTAGCTGCTCTTTCTACTGCTAACTTGATATTGTCACTATTATTTTGTTGCAGGGACAGATTGTAGGCACATTCTAGGATTGAGGTGTTGCTGGGGCTATTTAATAAGATTAAAAAAGGTTCGATATTCTGAGTAATACCCATCTTGACTAAGATAGTTGCAATGGCATCTGGATTTTCAATACCTTTAGCGGTTAAATCTTTTCTTAGAGAGCGTTTTAACTTTCTTTCTTCCCGAAAAGAAATATTAGATTGGCTGTTTCTACTAGCAGCTAACAGAGCCAAGAAATCTGTTTGCTGTTGGGGAGAGAGTTGCTGAAGTAGTTGGGGTAGCTGTTGTAGGGTTTTGGCTAATGCGGTAGAGATATTATCGATTGAAGCGCGGATTGCTCCCAGTGGGGTATTGATTTCATGGGCTACCCCAGCAATTAGTTGCCCTAGGGCTGCCATCTTTTCCGACTGGATTAACTCGTCTTGGGCAGCTTGGAGATTAGCTAAGGCTTGGGATAATTGTTGAGTGCGATCGCTCACTTCTTGTTCCAGAGTTCGATTATAGTCAGTGAGGAGCTTTTCGGTTTTTTGGCGTTGACTAATATCTTGAAAAGTAACTAGACCGTAAGTAATATTATTATCGCGATCGTAAATTGGTGTTCCACTTACTTCCAAAGGAATAATTCGATCATCGCGATGGATTTCTAGATCGTCTTTGGTAACTTGCTCTCCTTGTAAAGCGCGTATGGCTGGCAATTCTTGAGTCGGATAGATGCGATCGCTTCCCGCTTGGTAAACTTGATAAGTCTCCGA
>JASJDB010000185.1 GCA_030065315.1 Xenococcaceae cyanobacterium MO_167.B52
ATATTCAGATGGAGCGTCCATTAGGAGTAAACGAAAAAAGATGTGGCCAAGGCAAGAGTTAAGGAGAAACTACATTGAATAACTTGTTGACAACCCAAACTAGCATTCGAGATGAGCGATTGATCACTCCTGATATTTCGCCTGGTCAAACTTTCCCTCTGGGTGCTACTGTCTATCCTGATGGAGTTAACTTCTGTATTTTCTCCCGCGCTGAAGCTGTTGAACTACTATTATTTGAGTCCCCTGAAGCTCCTCAACCTTCTAGAGTAATTGCTTTAGATCCCAAAATACACTGTCGTTGTTACTACTGGCACATTTTTATTCGGGGGATTAAATCAGGACAAGTCTATGCCTATCGCGCCTATGGGGAGTATGCCCCAGAACAAGGATTGCGTTTTGATGGGACAAAAGTTCTTCTCGACCCCTATGCTAAGGCGATCGCTGGAGCTCAGATCTATAATCGTCAAGCAGCTAGCGAACCTGGCAATAACTGCGCCCAAGCTCTTAGAGGGATAGTAGTCGATCCCAGCGATTATGATTGGGAAGACGATTATCATCCTCGTACTCCCTATGCTAGCAGCATTATCTACGAACTACATATCGCTGGGTTTACCAGTCACCCTAACTCTGGTGTCAGTGAAAAAAAACGAGGTACCTTTGCGGGATTAATCGAAAAAATTCCCTATCTCCAGCAATTAGGAATTACAGCAGTAGAATTGCTGCCCATTCACTACTTCGATGTCAATGATGCGGTAGGAGAACTAAAAAATTATTGGGGTTACAGCACTATTGGCTTTTTTGCCCTTCACCATGACTATAGTTCTGGTTGCGATCCCTTAGAAGCATTAGATGAATTTCGGGATTTGGTGAAAGCTCTACACCAAGCAGGTATTGAAGTTATTCTCGATGTAGTATTCAACCATACCGCCGAAGGCAATCACCAAGGACCAACTATTTCTTGGCGCGGTTTGGATAATCAAACTTATTATATATTGCAGGAAGACCCAGCTTACTACCAGAACTATAGTGGTTGCGGGAATAGTTTCAAGGCTAATCATCCCGTAGTGAGTAGATTTATTATTGACTGCTTGCACTATTGGGTAACCGAAATGCACGTCGATGGTTTTCGTTTCGACTTGGCTTCTGTCTTGGCCAGGGATGCAGCAGGGTCTTCCCTATGGCATACTTCCATTATCACCGCTAATATTTTATGGGCGATTGAATCCGATCCTGTCTTAGCTGGAACTAAGTTAATTGCCGAAGCTTGGGATGCTGCTGGACTCTATGGTTTAGGTCGCTTTGTCGATTTAGGAGATTGGTTTAGTGAGTGGAATGGCTCATTTCGCGATGATGTCCGTCGCTTTATCAGGGGAGATTCGGGAATGGTCAAATCTTTAGCAGCGAGGATTTTAGCTAGTCCTGATATCTATTTTCGCTCCGATACTGATATTAACCGCAGCATTAATTTTGTTACTTGTCACGATGGTTTTACCCTCAATGACTTGGTTTCCTACAACCAAAAACACAATCAAGCCAATGGAGAAAATAATCGGGATGGCGGTAACCATAACTATAGCTGGAACTGCGGTGAGGAAGGGACGACAGAAGACCCAGAAATAGAAAGACTACGTCTGAAGCAGATTAAAAACTTTTTTACCGTGCTGTTGATGTCTCAGGGAACACCCATGATTTTGATGGGAGATGAGGTCAGACGGACTCAGCAAGGGAATAACAATGCCTACTGTCAAAACAACGAACTTAGTTGGTTTGACTGGCGTAATATCGAGTCTAATCTAGGTTTATTACGTTTTGTCAAGAGTGCGATCTCCTTGATTCAAGGATTGGAGGTATTTCGCCTGGAAAAAGCTTTAGCTGCCACAGCAGGAACAGAGCCTTACTTGGTTTGGCATGGAATTGAGCTTCATCAGCCTGACTGGAGTGACGATTCTCACTATCTAGCTTTTACTTTAGCCCATCCCCAATACAGCGAGTATTTACACGTTATGTTTAATTCTTATTGGGAGCCGTTAATTTATGAGTTACCCCGATTACGTCAAGGACATAGCTGGTATCGCATCATCGATACTGCTTTACCTACACCAGATGATTTCTGTGAATTGGCAACTGCCCCTCTAGTTAAAGAGCCCTACTATCAAGTTGAAGCCCGTACTTCTGTAGTGTTGATGGCAAAATAATACCGAAGTCTTGTGTAAAGTAAATTACGAGGTAGGAAAATACCAGTACGTAAGCTTGATTGAAAAACCATTAGATTGTCGGCTTATTTAATTCAAGTGCGACTCAACCGAGCATGGAGGTGAGGCAGATCGCCTTTCTTATTTTAGTCTGGTAAATCCTTTTCTTGATCTTAATATTAATGTCAATATAATGGAGAAATTATTAGAAATCACGGAAATAGAATTGCATCACTTGGCAACTAGCCTCAAGCTCATTATAGAAGGTATAGCTATCTTGATTGTCGCTTTTTCAATTCTCAAAACTGTTCCCAAACTCATTCGTATTTATAAAAAGAAAAACTCCGAAGAATTTTATCACGAAATCAGATTGGATTTTGGTCTATCCTTAGCACTTGCTCTTGAATTTTTATTAGCTGCTGATATCGTAGCAACAGCCGTAACTCCAACTTGGGAAGCTATTGGTGCCCTTGGAGCAATTACAGGAGTTAGAACTTTTTTGAATTATTTTTTACGCCAAGAAGTTAAAGAATTAGAAGCTGCAAAGCAGAGAAATAAAGTTGAAAGTATTTCCGAAAAGCAGAGAAATAAAGTTGAAAGTATTTCCGAAATTAGATTAGGCAAAATATAGCAATTTTAGGTTAAGTGAGATCCACCTGGTTTAGTTCAGATAAGTGCAAGGGGTTTTACCAATTTTAGGGCTTTTGCGCCTTCTCAACCTAACTTTTTCGTGGTGTCAGAATGGCTATAACCTTGTTTAGCTGAATGGTTCAAAGTTTTACAGCAAATCCTCAATAAAAAACTTATTTTTAGGCGACTCCTAAGCCCTTTTTTGTTAATCCGAAAGTTCCGTTTTAATTAGTTAATTAGTAGCTAATGTTACAAAAATCAGGAAACTGACAACCTATAAAGAAAAAAATAAAGTAAAGTGTTTTAAAACTAACTACAAAAACATTAAAGAGAAAAACAGAGGAAACCTCCTAAACTAAAAATTGCTTTATGGCACAGACATTGATTCGCTATTCTAAGATTCTGGAGATTGTGGGGGATATTATCAAAGTCCAAGTTCCCGATACTGCCCACAGGAGAGAGTCAGGACCACGCTTTGGCGACTTAGCAGTAGTAGAATATGAGGATGGTAGCTTGTCTTTAAGTCAGGTGATCAAGCTCCAAGAAAATACGGTTTCTCTCCAAGTATTTAAAGGAACTAAAGGACTATCCACCGATTCAGCAGTTCGCTTTCTGGGTCATCCCATGAAGACTACCTATTCAGAAAATGTTCTAGGTCGGGTCTTTCGGGGAACAGGAGAGCCAATAGACCAAGGACCAGAATTGTCTCAAGACCCAAAAGTAACCATAGGTGGACCATCAGTTAATCCCCTGCGCCGAATTTTAGCATCGAAGATGATCCGTACCAATGTCCCGATGATTGATTTGTTTAATTGTCTAGTTGAAAGTCAGAAAATTCCTATCTTCTCAGTTTCAGGAGAACCTTTTAACGCTTTTCTTGCCCGCATTGGTATTCAAGCAGATGCAGATATTGTAGTCTTCGGAGGACTGGGTTTGATCTTTGATGACTACTACCTTTTCCGCAAAGCCTTTGAAGATGCAGGAGTGTTTTCTCGTACAGTAATGTTTGTTAATCTAGCTTCCGATCCTGTGGTGGAAAGGATACTAATACCAGACATGGCACTGGCAGTAGCGGAACACTTTGGAGTACAAGAAGGTAAGCGAGTTTTAGTTCTGCTTTCAGACATGACCGCCTTTGCTGATGCCCTCAAGGAAATTAGTATTGCGATGGATCAAGTTCCTGCTAACCGAGGCTATCCTGGAGATCTTTATTCTCAACTAGCCCGTCGCTATGAAAAAGCAGCAGACTATGTTAAAGGAGGTTCAGTAACTATTCTTACTGTCACTACGATGCCAGGAGATGATGTAACTCATCCCATCCCAGATAATACGGGTTATATTACCGAGGGACAATTCTACCTCCATGATGGTAAGATTGACCCCTTTGGTTCTCTATCTAGGCTCAAGCAAAACGTTATTGGCAGGGTGACACGGGAAGATCACGGTCAAATTATGAATACGATGATTCGCTTTTATTCTGGTGCCAAAGAAGCAGAACAAAAACGGGCGATGGCGTTTGAACTATCTAGCTATGATCGCAAGTTATTAAAATTTGGCACTCTGTTTGAGAAAAGATTTATGGACATTAATGTCTCTCTGTCCTTAGAACAAGCCCTGGATTTAGCCTGGCAAACTCTAGCTGAATGTTTTGAGCCCCAGGAATTGTTGATGAAGCAGGCATTTATTGATAAGTATTTTCCCCAGAAGCTCAATGGCTAGACTATCCCTAACCAAAGCATCTCTGACCAAACAAAAAAAACAACTTAAGACTTTTGAGAAAGTTTTGCCCTCCCTAGATCTCAAACGTCGTCAACTCAGTGCGGAGCATAATAAGACTAAAAAATTACTAGCCCAAACTCAAAAGCAACTTACTGCTATTGAAACTGAGATCGCGGATAAACTTCCCATGCTTTCTAACCAGTTAGTAGATCTGAAAAATATTGTCCAGGTTACTGAAGTAGAGTTAGTAGAGGAGAATGTCATGGGGACATGGCTGCCAAAAATCAACCAAATTCAAATTCAGGTTAGGAACTACGCTTTACTCGCCAAACCCTTCTGGGTTGATCGTCTAGTAGAACTGCTAAAAGTAGCTCTGGAAACTCAAGTAGCTATCCAGATAATACAACAAAGGGTAAAATTGCTCAATCAAGCTGAGAGGATTGCGACCCAACGGTTCAATTTGTTTGACAAGGTGCTGCTCCCCCAGACTAAAGCTAATATCAAGAAAATCCAAATTTATCTGGCTGATGCGGAACGAGCAGGAGTAGTCAACTCGAAACTAGCTAAACGGAAGAAGGAGCAACAACTACCATGACTATTGTCCCTTTGAAAAAGGTTACAGTGTTGGGGCTGAAATTTGAACAAGAAGCTATCCTTGAGGGCTTGCAATGCTTGGGATGTATGCACCTAATTCCCCTCCAACCTCCTGCCCAGGAATTGGGATTTGGTTTGAGCGATCGCTATAAAGAGGCTCAAGAAGCCCTGCGCCATATTATGGAAGTTCCGCGACGGCGACATCAGGTGCGAGAAGAGACAAATTTCAACCTTGATGAAGTCGTGACAGCAGCCCTAGCTAATAAGCAGCAACTGCGGGAGGCAGAAGATCAGAAACTGTTTCTGACCAATCGCTTAAAAAAATTAGCTCCTTGGGGTAACTTCACTTTACCCGATTTAAACGAGTTGGGAGGATATCGGCTCTGGTTTTATCAAGTCCCCCATACTAAAGCCAAACAGATTCAGAAGTTAGAGCTTCCTTGGCAGATCATGGGCAAGGATCATCTCCATGTTTATCTAGTGGTTATTGCTCAAAAAGAGCCTCCTGCTAATATCCTTCCTGTCCCTCGTACTCACGCTGGCTCGGTTTCCCCAAAACAGATCAAAAACCAGTTAGAACAATTGGAAATCCAGCTAGATGAAATTCGAGCCGAACACGAAGCCCTCAGTCGTTGGATATTTTTGCTGTCTAAGAATTTGGCTCGTGTTGAAGACCAGTCCGCTTTGCAAAATGCGATCGCCCATGGTCAAGAACAAGAAGGTATCTTCATGGTACAGGGCTGGATGGCAGAGCGATCGCTAAAACAACTGAATGCTTTTGCGGAAAAAAACCAACTGGCATTTTTGGCTGAACCTGTCAAGGTTGAAGACACTCCCCCAACTTTAATGGATAATCCCCCAACTTTGCGAGGGGGACAAGACCTAGTAACCTTTTACGAAACTCCTGGTTATCGCACCTGGGATCCATCTTCGGTGGTTTTTTTCTCTTTTGCTCTTTTCTTTGCCATGATTCTCTCAGATGCTGGTTATGCCCTGGTGCTGGCAATAATTGTGGCTTGTTTCTGGCAGCAAATGGGTAAAAGTAGAGGGGGTAGTTACTTCCGCATCTTAACAGTGGTGGGACTTTCCTTGGCTATCATCTATGGCATCTTGGTGGGCAGTTATTTTGGCATTGAACCATCAGCAAGCTCTTGGTTAGCTAAATTAAAGCTGTTGAACCTCCAGGATTACAATAGTATGATGCAGTTCTCTCTGACTATTGGCTGTCTCCATTTAGCTTTTGCCAATGGGATCATTGCTTATCAGGGTGCGGGTTTGGCAGGTAAGTCTAAACCTCTGGGCTGGATTGCAGTTATTTTTGGCGGCTTGAGTATGTACCAGGGCGATCAACACTTAGGAATTGGGTTACTAGCTGGTGGCTTCTTGATCATCTTTTTGGGTGGTTGTATTGGCAGTAAAAAACCATTTCCCTTACAAATTATAGATGGTCTTGGCTCCCTGATTGGAGTATCCAAGCTCTTCGGCGATGTAATGAGTTATCTGCGGTTGTTTGCTCTAGGACTAGCCAGTGCTTCTTTAGCCATTACTTTTAATCAATTGGCAGAACAAGTTTATCAGACGGTGCCAGGGCTAGGGTTATTGCTGAGTATTCTCATTGTGATACTCGGTCATGGGATTAATTTGCTGCTGGCAGTTATCAGTGGGTTTGTTCACGGCTTGCGCCTGAATTTTATTGAGTTTTTTAATTGGGGTCTCACTGAAGAAGGATACCCTTTTCAAGCTTTTGCAAAAAAGGAGAGTAATTTGTGAAGGGACATGAATATCTCAGTGTCTTAGGTTGGCTCGGAATTTATTTACCCGTGGCTCTGGGGGCAATAGGAGCTTCTATCGGTTGTACCCTTGCTGGACAGGCAGCAATTGGGGCAATGATGGAACTTGAGGGTGGCTACGGTCGCTATGTGGGTCTTTCTGCCTTGCCCTCTTCTATGTCAATTTATGGCATTGTGGTAATGTTTATTCTGAATCGACCAGTTACCGTGGAAAATGCGGGAGGATTATTTGGGATCGGAGTGGGGGCTGGCTTAACATTTATGTTATGTGCCATTTATCAAGGAATCTGTTGTGCTTCAGCGATCGCTGCTTCGAAAGCAAAACCAGAAATTTTTGGGCTGTCTCTAGCTCCAGCTGCTATTGTGGAAGGCTTTGCCGTGTTTGCTTTTGTTTTTGCATTGGTTACAGCAGGAGGACTAAATTAAACAATGATGAGAAACAAGAAACGTTTGCGCCGAGATAGTTCAGGTGAAGTGGCTTCGGGAATTGATAACCTGATTGCCAGGTTACGGGAAGAAGGTGTTGCCAACGGTCGTAACCAAGCCGAACAGCTTGTTAAAGAAGCCCAAGACCAAGCAGATTACATTATTAAGCAAGCCCAGACTCAAGCTGACCAGATTGTCAACCAAGCCAGAGAAGAGGCGCAAAACTTAGAACGAGGAGGTAACGAAGCCCTAAAAGTAGCTTTTCGAGATACCCTACTAACACTAAAGAGCCAATTGACTCAGCAGTTCACTGGAGAAGTTCAGCGTTTAGTTGGGGTTAAGACCCAGCAATTAGAGTTGTTGGAAAAGTTGATCCTAGAAATAGCTGGTCGAGTCAAGGAAGAGACGGAGCAAGCCCAGCAGGTGGAAATTCTACTACCTAGTAAGGTATCAGGACTGGAGGAACTCAGTCAAAATCCTGAAGAACTGGAGCAGGGAATCCTAACTTACTTTGTTAAATTAATCAATCAAGATATGCTCCGTGAAGGTGTAAGGTTTGGTATTGCTAAGGATCAACATAACGGACTGAGGTTACGCTTAGTTGATCAGGAAGTGGTGCTGGATTTGAGCGATCAGGCTATTGCGGAGACCCTTCTTGAACACTTACAGCCCCGTTTTCGCGCTCTTCTGGAAGGAATTGTCAAATAATGACGCAGTATATCACCCTAATCGCAAGCTTGCCACCTCTGGGGCAGCTATTTGAAGCCAAGCAAACCCCGATTTCCCAACTTAAGCTGGAAAGTCGGCTCAAGATGCTCTCCCCCAAAGATTCCATCCTGTTGAACCAAATTGCTTCCCTAATAGCCTGGTCGCAACAACCCATGGAGCGAAGCGATGCCCAGTTTATTGCTGAAGCCAAGCAATTCTTCAAGGAGGTGAAAAACCCCACTCTACGAAAGATCGTAGAATACCGTCTAACCCTCCGCACTATCGTAGCTGCCCTGCGTCGTCGTCACCGAGGGGAAAGAAATCCCCCAGCGGTTCAGCCCTGGGGCGTGGGACGTTGGGTGAACTATATTGAGCGTCACTGGGCTGAACCAGGGTTTCATCTAGAAGTAATCTTTCCTTGGGTTTTAGAAGCTAACCACCTACTGAATGCCAATGAATCAGTAGCTTTTGAACGCTTGCAATTTGAGGTAAATTGGAAAATGATCGAACGTCTGGGAGCAGGACACTACTTCGATTTTGAAGCAGTCGTAATTTACCTGATGCGCTGGAGTATGGTTGATCGCTGGACTCGCTATGATGGAAGCGGGGAACTTGCTGTAGAGAGGTTCAGGAAGTTGGTTGATGAGGGTATGGGACAATTTACCGACTTATTTGCTCAAAACTCATAACTTCTAAGTATTTAACATTTATCATTTATCATTTATCGTGCTTTGTACTCTGGTTTTTGTTTCCTATTCCCTGTCCCTGTTCAATGTTTCCTGCTCCCCAGTCTTCAGTCAATCATCTGTAGCAACAACATAGCAACAATAAAGGAACCTGGTATTACTTATAACTATGGCTGAAATGTTTAACTCGGCGCGAGTAATTGCTGTTCAAGAAGATCTTGTCACCATGGAAATGGCTGAATCTAAAGCCCGCGCCCTGGTTAAAAACGAAGTGGTTTATATCTGTCCTCAACGAGAAAATAATGGTCGCTCTGAGAAACTCAAAGCTGAGGTATTACGAGTAAGAGGACGAGAGGCGGATGCCCAGGTTTATGAAAGTACGCGAGGAGTAGGCATCGGTGACCCAGTAGAACAAACGGGTAAATTACTATCTGTTACTCTCGGACCAGGCTTGTTAAGTCAGGTTTATGACGGCTTGCAAAATCCCCTGGCAGAACTAGCAGCAGGTTTCGGTACATTTTTACCACGAGGGGTATATCCATCAGCTTTAGATCAGCAGAAAAAATGGTTTTTTGTCCCCACTGCCAGAATTGGGCAATCTCTCAAAGCAGGAGATGCGATCGGTACAGTTCAGGAAGGTCGCTTCACCCATAAAATTATGGTTCCCTTCGATGAACCAACAGAAGTCATATTAGACTGGATTCAGCAGGGTAACTTTACTATCAATACCCCGATCGCCCGAATTAGAAATAAAAACGGCAAGGAACGCCTCCTGACAATGACTCAGGAATCGCCCGTGCGTCGCTCCCTACCTCAACAGCTACTGGCAAAAGGATTTTCTGAGCGACTCTATCCCCAAGAGCCAATGATTACTACCCAGCGCATTATTGATACCTTTCTCCCTATTGCACGGGGAGGAACAGGCTGTATTCCTGGTCCTTTTGGAGCAGGCAAAACCATCCTACAAAGTCTGATCTCCCGTTTTTCGGCAGTAGATATCGTGCTGGTGGTCGCTTGTGGGGAACGGGCGGGGGAAGTGGTGGAAACTATTACTGAGTTCCCAAAAATGAAAGACCCCAAGACTGGTGGGTCGTTGATGGATCGCACGATTATTATCTGTAATACTTCCTCTATGCCAGTAGCAGCGAGGGAAGCATCTATCTATACAGGACTCACCCTAGGAGAGTACTATCGTCAAATGGGTTACGACGTACTGCTAATTGCTGACTCCACTTCTCGTTGGGCGCAAGCAATGCGAGAAACTTCAGGGCGACTGGAAGAAATTCCTGGAGAGGAAGCCTTTCCAGCTTATCTGGATTCTTCGATTAAAGGTATTTATGAGCGTGCTGGCATCATTCGTACCAACGATGGCAGCATCGGTAGCCTTACCATGATCGGCACAGTATCTCCAGCCGGAGGAAATTTTGAAGAACCAGTAACTCAGTCCACCCTTAGTACTGTCAAGACTTTTCTGGGTCTGAGTGCGGAGCGAGCCTATAAACGCTTTTATCCTGCGGTTGATATTCTGATTTCCTGGTCTCGCTATCTGAGTCAATTAGCCCCTTGGTTTGAACAAAATGTTGCTCCTGATTGGTTGGAACGGGTACAAATTATGCTGGAACTCCTGAAACAAGGGGATAGTATTAACCAGATGATGCAGGTTACGGGGGAAGAAGGGGTAACTCTTGATGACTTTATCACCTATCAAAAATCCCTGTTTTTGGATATGGTTTATTTGCAACAGGATGCCTTCGACGAGGTAGATGCCAGTGTTTCCCTAGAGCGACAAAAAAAGAGCTTCGATCTTGTCTATGACTTAATCTGTCGGCAATATAAGTTTGAGAATAAAAACACCGTTCGGGACTACTTTACCCGTCTCACAGGGCTGTTTAAGAACCTCAACTACTCGCGAAAACACACCCCAGATTACAATGACTATCTGAAGCAGATTCACCAGTTGGCAGACTCAGTTAGTTCACTGCGGTGATTGGGCTTTTGGTAAAAGTGACCGCGCCATTGGAGGTTTTAGATTAAAGAATTGTAGATTATCAGGCTCCTTCTCCTGAAGGGAGGAGATAATACCAATCCCCAAAAGTAGTACAAGAAATGGTACATTATTTCTTAATAATAAAAAATTCTAAAACCATTGCTATTCCTCCTGCCTACTGCCACCTGCCTCGACCGAAGGGAATCCTTATGCGAAGCGGTATCCTTTAGGATTAGGGCTGCCTAGCCACAAACTAAGTCTCTTGTTATTTTCGAGAATTAGTATAATAATAAATCCTGTTTAAATACAACAGTTTAAATTTGTGAGAATTCAGAATTTAGAATTTAGAAAGGTTTCAGCTAATTCTACGTTTTAAACTAAAAGTATACTTTGGTAAGCGGATTTAGTATAATCTTTCAACACCGCGAGCCTCACGGCAGTCGCTGGCGCGTGTGGATATGCGTTGTCTTTCCGAAAGCATCCCTTATGCGCTTGCGTAGCTCTCTCTACCCGAAGGGGCAGCGGTTATCCGAAGGATTCCTAAAGGATCCCTAAAGGGTACACCTTCGGATAACACCTGCGGATATATCCTTTAGGAATCCTTTAGGGCGCGGTCAATCAATCAATCAGACAATCATTAATCTCGCGCTCTTCAATCTTCAATCTTCAAGCACCGTCTCTGAGCGGGCGGTGTCAATCTAAAATCTGCAATCTTCAATCTACAATTGCCTGACTCAATAGTCTCAATTTAGCTTATATCAAATCACTTTAGATATGCAACAGGTTATTCGCAGGGGCGATTCGCAAATCGCCCTTACAGGATTTCATTTTTAGCAAACATTTAGTGATTTGATATTAGTTACCATTGATAAATCACTATACCTGAAAACTATTTTCTTGAAAAAAAGATAGTATTAAATCATTTTTGTCAAGTACATTTTATACAAAATTCAATGAGGAGAAAATGATAAATCAGGGTGTTTTTGGCAATTTATTCACCTTTTAAGTTGATTAATTATTCAATTTATAGACTAAACTTAAAAGGCTATTTTTCCGATATATCTTACTAACTGCCAATTTAACTTTGCCCTGATTGATTTAACAGAAGCCGCTCAACTTAAAACTAGCTATAAAACTTGAAATTAGGCAATTAATTCAGCTTTAAAAGAGTAATCAACCCCGCTCAACTTCGAGTTACTTTAAATTCTGGTCTTTAATTCCATTTCCTCTGGCTAGTTGATTTAACTACCGATTTTGTCGATCCTTAAGAAGATTTTTTGAGAGCTTAATTACACAAAACATCAATCTAAAAAAAAACTAAAGAATCTTCTATTTGTTGGGTAAATCTATCAAGATTAACAAAACAATCAAAAATCTTGTGTCACTATTTATTAGTCAGATTCTTGAAGTTATTTTTTTTGTCAGAGCTACATTAATCAAATAAATCAATATATAATTTGCTAGATCAATATCTAATCTGCCACAATTTATTATTTTTTTTGGTCTTTATTTTATGTCGAGTCTTGTTGCTATTTAAGAATTAAAATTTTGCAGATTTTGCATAATTGTTGCTAATCAAACAAATCCTAAGAGGAAAGTGATTATGGCTTACACTATTCCCCCAAGTTGCGTTCATTGTGGTGAATGCTTACCTAAATGTCCCACCAGTGCAATTCAAATAGACACCAATCATGAGTATTGGGTCGAACCTGGTCTATGTCATAATTGCGAAAATCTTGATTCTAATCCTCCCTGTGTCAAGAGTTGTCCTGATAATTTGCCCCTTCCTTTACCTAGTAAAAAAGGCAGATACAAAGCTGAACCAAGAC